>JAAYXN010000137.1 GCA_012515885.1 Rhodococcus sp. (in: high G+C Gram-positive bacteria) | reverse complement strand
TGTATACACCGGAAGATCTGCGTCGGGTCCAGGACGAGCTCAATGGGCGTCCTCGTGAGACGTTAGGCTTTCGGACACCGACCGAGGTTTTCCATGACTTCGTTGCATCGACCCCTTGAAACCGCCCAGATGGATACATCGTGACATCGTGCCCACGGCCGGTTGGGGGACGATGTCACAACGGTTCCGTTAGATGGATACGACGTGACATTGTGCCCGACGAGTTTGTGCGGCAGGGCTGCTCGCTACCAGCTGTCGTTTGTGGAAATGGCGGCAAGGAGTTCACGAATCGCGGCGACACGGGCTGCGGAACTGCCCTCAAGCTGATCGAGTGCACACTCGGGATCGGCGGGCGGACCCATATGAGTGCAGCCACGCGGACACTCCTCAGCCGCCTCAGCAAGATCCGAAAACGCGGCGACGACATCCGCCGGGGAAATGTGGGCGAGCCCAAATGAACGAATACCGGGCGTATCAACCCCCCAGCCGCCAGCCGGAAGATGAAGCGCCACAGACTGCGTCGACGTATGCCGACCCTTGCCAACACCCGACACGGTGCCCGTCGCGCGCGCCGCATCGGGCACAAGACGATTCACCAGCGTCGACTTACCAACACCGGAATGGCCGATCAGTGCGGTTAACATCCCTTCCAGGATCGCGTTGACGGCATCAGTCGAATCGCTTTGTCCCGCAAGAACAACCTCGACATCGAGGTCAGCGAACTTCGCCGCAAACTCCTCAGGAGACGCCAAATCGCTTTTCGTCAGGCACACGATGGGCGTCAAACCCCCGGCATACGCGGCAACGAGTGCGCGTTCCACGAAACCGGTCCGCGGCGGCGGATCCGCGAGCGCCACCACAATAAGAAGCTGCTCAGCATTTCCGACGACGATCCGCTCGTACGGGTCAGTGTCATCGGCGGTGCGCCGCAAAACCGTTGACCTCTCGTGCACACGCACGATGCGGGCCAGTGTGTCCGGTCGACCCGTCAGGTCGCCGACCACATCCACCCGGTCGCCGACCACGATGGGGGTGCGCCCCAGCTCCCGTGCTCGCATCGCGACGACGACGTGATCGGGGTCGGCATCGATTGCGCATCCCCAGCGTCCACGATCGACTGACACCACCATCGCTTCGCGTGCATCAGCGTGTTCGGGTCGATTTTTGGTGCGTGGACGACTACCGCGTCCGGGTCGTATCCGGACGTCAGATTCGTCGTAGTGGCGCCGACTCAGGACTGCATCCCATCGGAAGCAATCATGGTGTCCCACAGGTTTTCAAAGCCCGGCAGCGTCTTGGCGGTGGTGCCGATGTCTTCCACAGACACACCGTCGACGACGAGTCCGATGATGGCTCCGGCAGTGGCCATTCGGTGATCGGCGTACGAATGCCACTGGCCACCATGCATAGGAGCGGGTTCAATATCGAGACCATCGTCGGTTTCGGTGACGTTGCCACCAAGCGCATTGATTTCTGTGGAAAGTGCTGCCAGCCGGTCTGTTTCGTGGCCACGAAGGTGGGCGATACCGCGAAGGTGTGACGGTCCGGAAGCGAGAGCGGCGAGGGCAGCGACGGTGGGGGTCAGCTCGCCCAGATCATGCAGATCAATGTCGATGCCGGTCAACGTCTCTGGACCGCGCACCGTCAGGTTGGTGCCGTCGCGCTCGACCTGAGCGCCCATCGTCGTCAAGATCTCGCGGATAGCATCGCCCGGTTGCGTCGTGGTCAGCGGCCACAGCGGAACGGTCACTTCACCACCGGTAACGGCAGCGGCGGCCAGGAACGCAGTGGCGTTCGACAGGTCAGGTTCCACAGCCCAGTCGACGGCGCTGATAGGGCCGGGGGTGACCGTCCACGTATTGGCGTCGCCACCCGATTCGGGGGTGGTGACGGAGACACCGGCAGCTCGCAGCATGTCCACTGTCATGTCGATGTGCGGCATTGAGGGAACAGGTTTGCCATCGTGGATGACGGTGACACCTTCGTTGAAGGTTGCGCCGGACAGCAGCAATCCCGAGACAAACTGGGAGGACCCGGAGGCGTCGATTGTGACGGTGCCACCGCGCAGCGAACCGCGTCCGCGCACCGTGAACGGCAGGGTGTCGCCATCAATATCTGCGCCGAGAACCCGCACACCTTCAAGCAGAGTGCCGAGCGGACGCGAGCGTGCCTGCTCGTCGCCGTCGAAGACGACGTCGCCGTCGGCGAGCGCGGCGACGGGCGGGACGAAACGCATCACCGTGCCTGCAAGGCCGCAATCGACGGAGCCGCCGTGTAGTGGTCCGGGAGTGACCTCAAGAGTGGACCCGTCGCCGACGATCGTTGTCCCGAGCGTTCGCAGGGCGCCGATCATGAGGTCGGTGTCGCGGCTGCGCAGTGCCCCGGTGATGGTTGAGGGGCCACTCGCGAGGGCGGCGAGGATCAGCGCCCGGTTCGTGATGGACTTGGACCCGGGCAGGGTGACGGTGGCATGGATCGGGGAGGTAACTCGTGGTGCACTCCAGTAACTCACCGCTCCATCTTCGCCTATCCGGCGCTTGCGCGTGCGATCGCCTCACCGGATGACGCGCGTGAGAAGCATGTCAGTGTTGTCTGCGAACCTATACGGCATGTGTGGCAGGTATGCGACGGTGACCGATCCGGCGGTGCTGGCCGCTGAAATCGACGCCCTCGATGAGACTGGCGATGGTTCCGGAGCCCCGGACACCCACGTGCCCCGCTACAACGTCGCTCCGACGATGGCGGTCCCGGTGGTGGCGACTGGGCGCGGGGTCCGCAGGATTCGCCGGATGCGCTGGGGGTTGGTGCCGACGTGGGCGCCGGATATCAGCGGGCCACCGCTGTTTAACGCCCGTTCGGAGACCGCGCATGAAAAGCCGGCGTTTCGGGAGTCGTTTGAGTCTCGGCGGGCCCTGATTCCGATGGACGGGTGGTTTGAGTGGGCGAGCAGGCCGGACAAGTTTGGCCGACCGGTTAATCAGCCGTACTTCCTCGCGCCCGATGAGGGCCGGCTGTACATGGCGGGTGTTTGGTCGCATTGGCGACACCCGGAGACACGCGAGGGCCTGTTCAGCTGCGCGATTTTGACGACGGCGTCGGTGGGTGAGCTCGCGAATGTTCACGAGCGGATGCCGCTGATCGTGCCGCCGGAGCGGTGGGGCCGCTGGCTCGATCCGGCTGAACCCACTGGGGCGGAGCTTCTGGAACCGGCGTGGGATCAGCTGTCGCGCATCACGGTGACGCCGGTCTCAAGCCGGGTCAATTCGGTGCGCAACGATGGCCCGCAGCTACTTGAGCGCCAGGACATCACTGATGCGCAGCCGGAACCGGGGGAACAGTTCACGCTGTTGTAAGCGCGATGGGGGCGGTTACCGCGTCACATAGGCGAATGAGGTCGGCTGGTGCCAGCTCAATCTCAAGTCCCCGGCGTCCGCCGCTGCAAAACACCCGATCCCACTGCAGTGCTGACTCGTCGATCACGGTGGGGAGGGAACGCCGCTGGCCGAGCGGGGCGATGCCGCCAAAGACATAACCGGTCGAGCGTTCGGCCGCCGATTGGTCGGCCATCGCAGCTTTACTACCGCCGAGGGCTGATGCGGCCGCTTTGAGTGACAGCCGGGTGGGTACGGGCAGGACAGCTACCGCCAGCGAGTGGGAATCCAGTGTGATCACCAGCGTCTTGAACACCTGGTGGCCGTCGATGTCGACGACTTGCTGCAGGGCACGGATCGCTTCGTCGCCGTACGAATCGACGCCGCGGTCGTGCTGGTAGGTGTGGATGCGGTGTGGAGTCCGGTCTTTGCGGAGTAGCGCCGTTGCGGGTGTCGCGGTTCCAGCCATGTGGACACTCTTGCATGGCTGTGCCAGCGGCGAGCCGCTACATGGATACAGCGGCGGGCCGGGAACACTCACGGCAATACGACTGTTATTCCAACCATGACAAGCACTGCCACACGTGACTCAGCGCTGACGGTAATCTGGACTTCGACGGCGACTGAAGGGACTACCGTGCAGGATGAGTCTGTGCAGGACGAGTCTCAGGATCAGCTGATCGCGCGTTTTGAGCGTGACGCTCTTCCGCTGCTCGACCAGCTCTATGGCGCGGCGCTGCGGATGACGCGTAACCCCGCCGACGCTGAGGATTTGGTGCAGGAGACGTACATCAAGGCGTATTCCGCGTTTCGTTCGTTCCGTTAGGGCACAAACCTCAAGGCGTGGCTGTATCGGATTTTGACGAACACGTACATCAACTCGTATCGGAAGAAG
>JAAYXN010000136.1 GCA_012515885.1 Rhodococcus sp. (in: high G+C Gram-positive bacteria) | reverse complement strand
GCAGAAATTACGCCACGTACGCGTTCGCGGAGCCCGGAGGGACTCCCGATGGAGTTGCCCGGAACTGAGCCGGAGTTCCGGCTTTTGACTAGGGGATCAGAACGCGCGTCCGAGCAGGAAATCGAGGAGAACCCACGATCGGCGCCGGTCCGCGTACGGGCAGTCGAAAGAATTAACAGGAGGGCGGCATGACGGTAGAGGTGCGTTCGACGGGTGGACGCAAGACCACTGGTCAGCCGGTACGGGAACGGCGATCTGGAGCTGCCGCGCGGGCGTACCGCAAGCGGTCGCAGCGGGCGAGTGCAGGTGTTCCGGCGGCGGGGTCTTCGGTCCGGACCCGCACCGGGTCGGTGGCTGCGCGCGTTCCATTCGTCGCGACGATCATCGGCATGCTGACGTTGGGTTTGGCGGTGACGCTGCTGCTGACTACGCGCGCTGCTGAGGATTCGTACCAGCTCAGTGCGGCTCGGTCGCACAACCAGTCGCTCGCGGAGCAGAGGGCTGCCCTCGGACGTGACGTGCAAACCGCTAACTCGGCTCCTCGGCTTGCTGAGGCAGCTACGGCTCTCGGTCTGGTTCCGGCGGTAGATCCAGCACGTTTGGTGGTTCACCCGGACGGTTCCGTTGAGGTCGTCGGCACGCCGATTCCTGCCGCTGGCACGCCGGTTCCGCCGCTCGATCGGTTCCCGTCCTCGGGTGCGCCTCAGGGCAATACCCGAGGTGAGAGCCGCCAGGAGCAGACGAACGAACCGACGAATGAGGGCTTCCAACGCGTCAACCCGCGTGAGGAAGGCCGGGATCGTGGCCCGGCTGAGGCTGATGTTGAACGCAGCGCGTCTGCCGGTGTCGTTGTTCCCGACGCCACGCCGCAACCGGAGGGTGCTTCGCCTGCCGCTGGTGAAGGGGAACAATTGGTCCCTGTGACAGGTGAAAACGCTCCGGCTGGGCAGTAGTGGTCGCTCGTGGTTTCTAAGTCTCCGCGCCGTCGTACACCGAGGAAGCCCCGCCGTCCCGCGGACGGTGGGGCAGCCTCGTTTCCGTTCCGAAATCGGATCGCACGCATCGTCATGATCGCGGTGCTCGTCATTGCTGGTGGGCAGCTGTTTCGCATTCAAGTCATTGATGCGCCGCGGCTGTCTGCAGAGGCTGCGGGCCAGCGCACCACGACCATGGTTGATCCGGCTCGTCGTGGGCCGATAGTGGACCGCGAAGGGCGCCCTATTGCATTCACGATGGAAGCGCGGGCTCTGACGTTTCAACCGGTGCGGGTGCGCAAAGAGCTTGCCGAGGAACGTGAGAAGGACCCGACAGCTCCTGCTGTCGACGATCGGCTCGAAGCAATCGCCAAGGCGATCCACGACGGGCTCGGTGACGCCGCCCCTGAAGACGAGGTCCTCGAAAAACTCCGTAGTGATGAGACTTTCGTCTACCTAGCTCGCGGTATCGAGCCGGTCATTGCCTCGAAGATCGTCGACGAGTTCCGTGAAGTGGGGCAGGAACGTCAGGATATTCGTCAATATCCAGGTGGGTCGTTGGCTGCCAATCTCATTGGCGCCACCGGTTGGGACGGGCACGGCTTGCTGGGTTTGGAAGACGCCCTCGATTCGACGCTCGCGGGAACCGATGGTTCACAGACCTATGACCGCGGCTCAGATGGCGCGATCATTCCCGGCAGTTGGCGGGACCGGCATCCAGCTGTCGATGGTGTCGGTGTGGAACTGACCATCGACACCGACATCCAGTATCACGTACAGCAGTCCGTGCAAATCGCGAAGGAAAAATCAGGCGCACAAGACGTCTCGGCTGTCGTTCTGGACGCACACACTGGCGAAGTACTCGCCATGGCTAACGACAGCACGTTTAACCCCGCGATCGGTGAGGGAAACAATCCACGCGACGCACAGATGGGAAATCTGCCGGTCAGCACTCCGTTTGAGCCCGGATCGGTCAACAAGATCATTACTGCCGCGGCGGCCATCGAACATGGACTCACCACCCCGGATGAGGTCCTGCAGGTTCCCGGGACAATTTCGATGTCCGGCGTGACCGTCAAGGATGCGTGGGATCACGGAGTCGTGCCGTACACCACGACCGGTGTGTTCGGTAAGTCCTCCAACGTCGGCACCCTCATGCTTGCCGAGCGTGTCGGTGAAAACAGGTTCGCGGAGATGCTGTCCGCTTTCGGTCTTGGTCAACGAACTGAGGTGGGGTTGCCGGGCGAGAGCGCGGGAAGTGTTCCGCCTCGGGACCAGTGGTCGGGTGGAACGTTCGCGAACCTGCCGATCGGTCAGGGCCTTTCGATGACGCTGCTCCAGATGACGGGGATCTACCAGACGATTGCGAACGACGGAGTGCGCATTCCTCCGCGAATCATGCGGGCCACGGTAGACACCGACGGAAATCGCACCGAAGTGGACAAGCCTGAGCCCATTGAGGTCATCAGTGCGCAAACCGCAGAAACGGTGCGGGATATGTTCCGCTCCGTGACGCAAAACGATCCGATGGGTATCCAACAGGGGACCGGTGTTCAAGCCGGTATTGAGGGCTACCAGATCAGTGGAAAGACGGGGACCGCGCAGCAAGTTGACCCGGCGTGCCGCTGCTATTCCAACTCGCGCTACTGGATCACTTTCGCAGGTATCGCACCGTCGGATAACCCGCGATACGTCATTGGCATCATGCTGAACGCGCCGCAGCGCAGCTCCGATGGATCAGGTGGCCAGTCAGCGGCGCCACTGTTCCACGACATCGCGTCCTGGTTGCTTCAGCGCGATAGTGTCCCGATGTCACCTGACCCGGGCAGCCGGTTGGTGCTGCAGGCGGACTAAACCGGTGCCGGGTTCGCCTGAGGCGGGAAGAAGCGAGAACGTGAACGGGTAACCTGACATCCGCCGTATGGCAGCAAAGTCTTTCGCCGAGAGGAGTCCGGTACACGTGCCGTCAAGTCCGCAGCCGTCAGCTAACCCACCCGCAGCAGGGCTTCGCCCGGAGCTGGTGGCCGCCACTTCGGTGGCTCAGCTCGCAGGAATTGGCAGTTGCCGGATCGACTGGCTCGGTGGCAGCGCCGCAGCGGACGAAGTTTCCGTGACCGGTATTGATCTGCGCGCTCAGGGGATTATCGAGGGCGATCTGTTTGCGGCATTGCCGGGGACACGTGCCCACGGCGCGAGCTTTGCCCAGCAGGCCCTGGAACAGGGAGCGACGGCAATTCTGACGGACCAGTCAGGATGGGAGCTTCTGGCTGCGGCTTCAGGGACGACCGGATCTGGGACGACAGCTTTAGGGACGACACGGGTGCCTGTTCCGGTACTCATCCACCCCGCCCCGCGTGAGATTCTCGGCGAAGTGTCGGCCACCATTTATGGCCACCCGTCCGAGAAAATGAAGATCGTCGGCATCACCGGAACGTCGGGTAAAACGACTACCTCGTACCTACTGGAAGCAGCATTGACTGCGGGCGGTCGTAGCCCGGCACTGGTCGGCACCATCGAGACCAGGATTCGAGGTCGACGAGTCCCGAGTGCCTTGACCACGCCAGAAGCACCGCAACTGCATGCGCTGTTCGCGGTAATGGCAGAGCAGGGGATCGACACCGTCGTCATGGAGGTGTCGAGTCACGCTCTCGCACTGGGACGCGTCGACGGCGTGCGTTTCGACATCGGCGCCTTCACCAACCTGTCGCAGGACCACCTCGATTTCCACAAAGACTTCGACGACTACTTTGCGGCGAAAGCGCGCCTTTTCGATTCCGCCTCCGCCGTGCGAGCCGCAACTGCCGTGATCTGTATCGACGACACGTGGGGCCAACAAATGGCTCACATCGCACGTGTTGACCGTGTCGATCCCGATCAACAGGTCGTCACCGTGACCACACACCCAGATGCAGACACATCTGCCGCAGTGCACCGAGGCGCAGACAAGTCTGTTGGGTGGACGGCAGGGAACTCGCACGCTGAGGCCACCGGCGGGCAAAGGTTCGCGCTGGAGGGACCAACCGGCGACGTATACGAGGCGTCCATCAGGCTTCCCGGCCGCTACAACGTCGCGAACACCGCTGTCGCCGTCGCCGCCGCTGCCCGGTTGGGAGTGCCCGTCGAGGATGCATTGAACGGCATCGCCACCGTCGACGTCCCCGGCCGAGTCCAGCGCATCGACCGCGGCCAAGACTTCCTCGTCGTCGTCGACTATGCGCATAAACCCGCAGCAATCGAGGCGGTACTCGCGACGTTGCGTGCCCAGATGCGCGCGCAAGGTCCTGGACGTATCGCGATCGTTGTTGGCGCCGGTGGGGACCGCGACACCGGCAAGCGGACCCTCATGGGCGACGCGGCAGCGCGCGGCGCTGACCTCGTGATCGTGACCGACGACAATCCCCGTACCGAAGACCCGGCTGCAATTCGTGCAGCGGTACTCGCAGGCGCGGCGCAAGTCCCGGAATCGGAGCGCGGAGAAGTTCGTGAAGTGGGAGATCGGGCAGCCGCAATCGCGGAAGCTGTGGCGTGGGCGCGATCCGGTGACGTGGTTCTCGTCGCCGGTAAGGGACATGAGAGCGGTCAGGAGATTGACGGAGTGAAGTACCCGTTCGACGATCGGGATGTAGCAAGCGCGGCTATCGATCGCGTAGTCGGAGGTGCACAGTGATCCCGTTGACGCTAGGGAAAATCGCAGAAATTGTTGGCGGACAGCTGGATCAGGTCAGCGACCCGGACGCTGTAGTGACGGGCAGTGTGGAGTTCGATTCCCGCAAGGTGGGGCCGGGCAGCCTCTTTATCGCGTTGCCGGGAGCCCGCGTTGACGGGCATGACCACGCCGAGGCAGCGGTGGCTGCAGGCGCAGTCGCGGTACTCGCCGCGAGAGCTGTTGGCGCACCGGCAATCATCGTCGACCCGGTACCGATAGACGCTCCCAGCCGGGCGATGGCACTCGAACATGACCGCGACGGTTCAGGTGCTGCGGTGCTCGCGGCGCTCGGCAAGCTCGCACGGTCGGTCGTCGATACGTTGACTGCCGATACGTTGACTTCAGGCGGATTAACTGTGGTGGGAGTGACAGGCTCGGCCGGCAAGACGTCCACGAAAGACCTCCTCGCGGCCGTACTTGCCCCGCTCGGTCCGGTCGTGGCGCCCCCCGGTTCGTTTAACAACGAGTTGGGTCACCCGTGGACCGCGCTGCGCGCCGATCCGCAGACCCGCAGCCTCGTTCTTGAGATGTCTGCGCGTGGCCGCGGTGACGTCGCGGCCCTTGCCAAGATCGCGCCGCCCCGCATCGGTGTCGTACTCAATGTGGGAACCGCGCACCTGGGCGAGTTCGGCTCGCAGGAGGCCATTGCTCTTGCCAAGGGTGAACTGGTTGAAGCGCTTCCATCCGCCGAAGACGGCGGTGTCGCCGTCCTCAACGCCGACGATCGACTGGTGTCAGCGATGGCGTCGCGAACCAGCGCCAGAGTTGTTCTTGTCGGTCGATCAGAGTCGGCGCAGGTGCGGGCAACCGATGTCACTGTCGATGAATCAGCACGTGCCCGCTTCACTGTGCACACCCCGGTCGGGTCGCGTCAGGTAGCGCTGTCGGTGCATGGTGAACATCAGGTCGGAAACGCGCTCGCGGCCCTCGCCGTGGCATTGGAATGCGGACTCGATCTTGATGAGGCAGTGGCCGCGCTTGACGCAGCCGTGCCGGTATCGGCGCGGCGGATGGAAGTTCGCGACCGCACCGACGGTGTCACCGTTATCAACGACTCCTACAACGCCAACCCTGATTCAATGCGCGCCGGAATCAAAGCACTGGTCTCGATGGCCAAATCTGGTCGCGATGCCGAGCGTCGCAGCTGGGCGGTTCTGGGCGAAATGGCCGAACTTGGCGACAATTCGGTCGTCGAACACGACGCGATTGGTCGGTTCGCCGTCCGCCTCGATGTCAGTCGACTTATCGTCGTCGGTACGGGGCGCCCGGCTCGCGCGATGCACCAGGGTGCAGTCATGGAAGGGTCGTGGGGTGAAGAATCAATGCTCGTACCCGACGCCGCGGCAGCAATTGCAGTGTTGGAAGAAGAGTTAGAGCCCGGCGATGTTGTGTTCGTGAAAGCATCGCAGGCAGTGGGATTGTGGCAGGTTGCCGAGGCTCTGTTCGCCTCGGAGCCGCGAGTGGATTCGGGAGCAGGTAAGACGCAGTGAGGCAGATTCTGTTCGCGGCAGGCATCGCCCTTGCCGTCTCTATCCTGTTGACGCCGCTGCTGATTAAGGCTTTCTCTCGGCAGGGCTTTGGTCAGGAGATCCGCGTTGAGGGCCCGCAGAGCCATCAGGCCAAGCGCGGTACCCCAACGATGGGTGGCGTCGCGATCCTTGCTGGTCTGTGGGCCGGTTATCTCGGTTCGCACCTGATCGGTATTGGCTATGACGCTCAGGGGCCGTCGGCATCTGGTCTGTTGGTGTTGGGTTTGGCGACCTCGCTCGGTGTCGTTGGTTTTCTTGATGACTTCATCAAACTGCGTAAGCAGCGAAATCTCGGTTTGACGGCAACCGGCAAGTACGTTGGGCAGACGGTCAGTGCCGTCATTTTCGGTATTTTGGCGCTGCAATTTAGCGGCGCGAGTGGTTTGACTCCGGGCAGTGCGCAGCTGTCGTATGTGCGCGATATCGCGACCATCACTCTCGGTACCGTCGTCTTCATTTTCTGGTGCATTCTGCTGGTGATCGCCTGGTCAAACGCGGTCAACCTCACCGATGGTTTGGATGGTCTGGCAGCGGGATCAATGAGTTTGGTTCTTGGCGCCTACGTCATCATCACGTTCTGGCAGTACCGCAACGCGTGTGAGACGACTCCGGGCAAGGGCTGCTACGACGTGCGTGACCCGCTCGATTTGGCGTTGGTGTGTGCCGCCGGTGCCGGTGCTTGTATCGGCTTCCTGTGGTGGAATGCCGCTCCGGCGAAAATCTTTATGGGCGACACCGGTTCGCTCGCACTGGGCGGCATGCTGGCTGGTCTTTCCGTCACCACTCGCACCGAGCTGCTGATGGTGGTTATTGGTGCGCTGTTTGTTGCTGAGGCGGCGTCGGTGGCCATCCAGGTTGCAGTGTTCCGGTCTTCGCGTCGCCGTGTATTCCGCATGGCGCCGTTCCATCACCACTTCGAACTTGCGGGCTGGGCCGAAACCACGGTGATTATCAGATTCTGGCTGCTCGCGGCGATCGCGTCGGCGATCGGTTTGGCTCTGTTCTATAGCGAGTACCTCGGAGCGATTGGAGACTGACAGCCGTGGATTCCATGCCGACTGGTAACGCCGCACCCGATCTCGACAGGCTTCGCGGACGGCAAGTTTTGGTGGCAGGTGCCGGGATCTCGGGGCGCGCCGTCATTGGTACGTTGGCCGATTTGGGAGCCCAGGTCACTGTCACCGACGTCAACACCGATTCGCTAGCGCTTGCCGCTGAGGCTGGCGCAGCGACCGTCCCGTTGGCGCAGCTACTGGCCAACCGGAACGAGATTGCTCAGTTCGCGCTTGTGGTCACCAGTCCGGGCTTCCGTCCCGACGCGCCGATTTTGGCTGCGGCAGCCGGTGCCGGTATCCCCATTTGGGGCGATATTGAGCTGACCTGGCGAATCGATTGCGCAGAAATCTATGGTCCGCCGCGACGATGGTTGTTCGTTACCGGTACGAATGGAAAAACCACGACGACGTCGATGCTCGACGCGATCTTGAACGCTGGCGGTCTGTCGTCAGTGGCGTGCGGCAACATCGGGTTGCCCGTCATCGATGCGTTGCAGATGAGTCCTCCCGCAGAAGTCCTCGCGGTAGAACTATCGTCGTTCCAACTGTTTTGGGCGCCGTCAGTGCGCCCTGAGGCGGGCGCGGTCCTCAACATCGCTGAGGATCACCTTGACTGGCACGGCGGAATGGCGGGCTACATTGCCGCCAAGGCGCAGGCACTGACTGGACGTGTCGCCGTCGTCGGACTCGACGACCCTGTTGCCGCCGAGCTGGGGCGTGACTGCCCCGCGGACGCGACGGTCGGGTTCCGTCTCGGCGATCCCGGTCCCGGTGAATTGGGCATCGTCGCGGGCGAACTGGTCGACGGCGCGTTCGGTGACGCGTCGATCCTCGCAAGTGCTGACGGAATTTTGCCGCCCGGAGCTGCGGGATTACTTGATGCGCTCGCGGCGGCCGCGCTCGCGCGTGCCGTAGGTGTCGCCCCGGAAGCTGTTGCTGCGGGATTGGCTTCGCATCAGGTTGGTCCGCACCGCGGCGCCGTCGCGGCGGTGGTTGGCGGGGTCAGCTACATCGACGATTCCAAAGCCACGAACCCGCATGCTGCTCGTTCATCGTTGCTTGCACACGAACGCGTCGTATGGATCGCGGGCGGACAGCTTAAAGGCGCCGCCATCGACGATCTGGTGATCGAAGTCGCGCCGCGACTGGCAGGCGTCGTGCTCCTTGGACAAGACGCCGATGTGATTGCGACAGCACTCGCGCGACACGCCCCGCAGGTCCCCGTTGTGAAGGCTCAGCCGGGAGACCATGACGGAGTGGACCCGGTCGGTGTGGAAGCGCTCATGGATGCGGTGGTGGCTAGCGCGGCCGAGCTGGCCCGGCCCGGCGATGCCGTCGTGCTCGCACCTGCCGCAGCGTCGCTCGATATGTTCGACAGCTACGGACATCGGGGCCGATTGTTTGCTGCCGCCGCGCAGGCACTTCCTGATGATTCTGGATCAGGTGCAGCGGGGTATACGGATTCGCCTGGGACGTCGTGATGGTTGCACCCTCGCGGGCTCCCAAGGCTCCAGCACCGACCAAGCGCTCTCCCAATGCCCGTACGTCTAAGACGCAGGCACCGAAGACGCGTATCGGCACGTGGCTGGCACGCCCGCTGGCGTCGTTCCATCTGATTGTCACGATTGCCTTCTTGTTGACGGTCCTTGGCCTCGTGATGGTGCTGTCCTCATCGAGCGTCGAGTCCTACGCCAATGATGGTTCTGCGTACGCGCTGTTTCTGCCGCAGCTGATGTACGCGGGCCTTGGCGCCGCACTGTTCTATATCGCGCTGTGGATACCCGTGCGGGTACTGCGAAAGTGGTCATTTCCCGCGTTTGCCGTGTGCATGGTGCTTTTGGCGCTCGTGCTCATACCGGGTGTGGGCACCTTGGCCCAGGGTTCGCGGCGTTGGCTGATGATTGGCCCCATCAGTGTGCAGCCATCGGAATTGGTGAAGGTCGCACTCGCACTGTGGGGTGCGCACCTGCTTGCTTCGCGGCGCCGTGAAGGCCGCGGATCTCTCGTGGAGATTCTCGTTCCGCTCGTTCCGGCCGGACTCATCGCCTGTGCGTTGGTCATTTTGCAGCCGAACCTGAGTACGACGATCGCCCTTGGCATCATTTTGGCGGCACTGCTCTGGTACGGCGGTTTGCCCCTGAAAGTTTTCGGATCGATTGTGGTGGGCGGCATCGTCGCGGCCGGCGTACTAGCCCTATCAGCGGGCTATCGCTCCAACCGCGTGCGAGCCTTCTTCAATCCCAGCGAAGATCCGCAGGGCATCAACTATCAGGCACGCCAAGCGTCCTTCTCGCTGGCAGACGGCGGCATATTTGGTCGGGGTCTGGGGCAGAGCCGCGCCAAATGGAGTTATCTTCCCAACGCGCACAACGACTTTATTTTCGCGATTATCGGTGAAGAGCTGGGGCTACTCGGTTGCCTGGCAGTGCTGGGACTCTTCGGCCTTTTCGTGTACACCGGTCTGCGGATCGCGGCCCGTTCTGTGGATCCATTCCTGCGGCTGCTCACAGCTACGGCAACCACCTGGATTCTTGGCCAGGCCATGATCAACATCGGCTACGTCATCGGGTTGCTTCCGGTCACTGGCCTGCAGCTTCCTTTGGTGTCGGCGGGTGGTTCCTCGCTTGCGATCACGCTGTTCATGTTTGGTGTCCTGGCCAACGCTGCCCGCCACGAACCGGAAGCCATCGCCGCGCTACACGCCGGCCAAGACGGTCCCATCAGTCGTATGTTGCGTCTGCCCAAGCCGGAGCCGTACGCCCCCGTGTCCGCGTCGTCGACGCGGGCCACCGCTGTACGACGCGCGCAAGAACGCAGTCGTTCAAGTCGCGGTCAAGGTAGCGCACCGGTGAAATACCAGAGTGGTCAGCGGAGCTCGAAAGCTAAGACGCCGCCTCGCGCTGGAAACCCGCGCACTCAGCGCGGTGAGAGGGAGCCGGATCGCTTCGGTCAGGGCCAGTCTCGCGGCAGCGGGCGCACGGCGGATAATCGACGGGGTCAACCCGCCCGCGGTCAAGGCACTCGCACGAGAGGCCAGCGGCAAGCAGGGCGCGGAGAACGTGGATCGGGAGAGCGAGGGAACCGCTGGTGAGCGACAAGAGTGCAGGTCTGTCGGTGATCGTTGCCGGTGGCGGCACTGCTGGCCACATTGAACCCGCGATGGCAGTTGCGGACGCGGTGACGGCGCTGGCGCCGCACGCGCACGTCACCGCGTTGGGAACGGAGCGCGGGCTAGAAACAACCCTGGTCCCAGAGCGTGGGTACCCGCTGGAATTGATTCCGCCGGTCCCTCTGCCGCGCAAAATCACTGCTGATCTTTTCCGGCTTCCCAGCCGGGTGCGCTCCTCGGTCCGCGCTGCACGCGCCGTGATCGATGCCACCAACGCTGACGTCATTGTGGGCTTCGGCGGCTACGTCGCGCTGCCGGCATATCTCGCTGCCGGTAGGGGAGTACTGCGTCGCCGGCGCCGCGTGCCAATCGTGGTGCACGAAGCAAACGCTAGCGCCGGTATCGCCAACAAGATCGGTGCACGGCTAGCCACTCGCGTGCTGGCAGCTGTCCCCGGCTCAGGGGTGTCCCTGAAAGGCAGTGCGGAGGCCGAGATCGTCGGCATTCCGGTGCGTTCGTCCATTACTTCGCTCGATCGGGCGGGCTTGCGCCAGCAGGCCCGCGAGTATTTCGGGTTGCCGCAGGATCGTCCGGTGTTGCTGGTTTTCGGCGGTTCGCAGGGTGCGCGTTCGCTCAACGAGGCGGTGTCAGGCGCTGCCTCGGCGCTGATGGAATCAGGGATCGCGGTCTTGCATGCGCACGGCCCGAAGAACACCCTGGAGCTGCCCGACGGCGCTGTGTCCCAAGACCCGCCATACATCGCCGTCCCATATCTCAAGCGCATGGATCTCGCGTACGCAGCCGCAGACGCGGTGGTGTGCCGGTCCGGTGCAATGACTGTCGCCGAGGTATCGGCGGTCGGGCTACCGGCGGTGTATGTTCCCCTGCCGCACGGAAACGGAGAGCAAGAGCTCAACGCGCGCCCCGTTGTGGCCGCTGGCGGTGGCCTCCTTGTCTCCGATGATGTACTGACCTCCGGCTATGTTGAATCGACCGTCATACCGCTATTGAAAGACGGTCCGCGTCTCGCCGAAATGTCGCGGGCTGCAGCCGATGCAGGTCACCGCGATGCCGCAACGACCGTGGCAAAAATTGTTCTTGACGTCGCCGGGAAAACTGGGCCCTCCCAGCCGGGCGAGAAGCATATTGGGGAGAAGTGATGACGTCGTCTGGCGGCAGTGCGCAATTGCCTGCTGAGCTTGAACGGGTCCACATGGTGGGCATCGGTGGCGCGGGAATGTCAGGTATCGCCAGGATTCTGCTTGCCCGCGGCGGGCAGGTTTCCGGCTCTGACGCCAAAGAAAGCCGCACCGTTCTGGCTCTGCGTTCACGCGGAGCATCGGTGCGGATCGGCCACGACGCCAGCGCACTCGACCTCATCGAAGGCGGGCCGACGGCGCTGGTGACCACTCACGCGGCCATTCCTAAGGACAATCCGGAGTTGGTCGAGGCACAGCGGCGGGGCATCCCCATCCTTCTGCGTCCAGTGGTGTTGGCATCGCTCATGCGCGGTCACCGGACCCTGCTTGTCTCGGGAACTCACGGTAAGACGTCCACGACATCGATGCTTGTCGTCGCGTTGCAACATTGCGGATTCGATCCTTCCTTCGCGGTGGGCGGTGAACTCAACGAGGCCGGGACAAACGCGCATCACGGCAGCGGTGAGGTCTTTGTTGCTGAGGCAGATGAGAGCGACGGCTCGCTTCTGCAATACGACCCGGATGTCGTCGTCGTCACCAACATTGAGGCCGACCATCTCGACCACTTCGGTTCGCCGGAAGCCTATGTCCAGGTCTTTGATGATTTCGTGGATCGGATGGCTGAAGGTGGGCTTCTTATCGCCTGCATGGACGACCCGGGGTCAGCTGCGCTCGCGGCACGAGTCGTAGCGCGCCGCACCGATATTCGTGTGTGCGGTTACAGCAGTACGCCGGCCGGTTCATCAGACGTGCCCGCATCTGCGCTCTTCGAACCGCACGAGGGCGTCCCGATCTGCGCGCGACTTATCGATTTCGAGGCCCGCGATGTCGGCGGAATAATGCGGGTCCACCTCGCTGGAGAAGACTCGGCCCGCACGGTTCGGATGGGCGTTCCGGGTCGCCATATGGCGCTCAACGCTGTTGCCGCTCTTCTCGCTGCGTGCGAAGCAGGCGCCGACGTCGACGAGGTGCTGGGCGGAGTCTCTGGGTTTGGTGGTGTGCACCGCCGGTTCCAATTCACTGGGCGTGAGCGTGGCGTACGGGTCTTCGACGACTACGCACACCATCCGACGGAAGTGCGTGCGGTACTGAGCGCCGCCGCCGACCTTGTGCGGCCCGTCGTTTCAGAGATCCCAGACGGTCGGGTCATTGTGGTGTTCCAGCCGCACCTGTATTCACGGACCGCCACGTTTGCCAGCGAATTTGGTCAGGCACTTGATCTTGCCGACGAGGTCGTCGTCCTCGACGTGTACGGCGCGAGGGAAGAGCCGCTACCAGGGGTAAGCGGGGCTCTCGTCGCGCAAGCGGTGTCGAAGCCCGTGCACTACCAGCCGGATCTCTCGCAGGCGCCCAAGCAGGTGGCGGGACTGGCACGTAGCGGCGACATCATCATCACGATGGGTGCCGGAGACGTCACGATGCTCGGCAACCAGATCCTCGCGGCATTGGCAGTTCCGAGTTCTCCCGACGCTTCTTCGGGTGCGCCTTCGTCAGGAACCGATCCCGGCAGCGGGGCGCCTCAATGAGTCGGCCTCCTGCCGAACGGGGTTCTTCAGGCCGTGGTTCTTCGGGACGTGATTCTTCTGGCCGCGGTTCTTCCGGTCGGGCACGGCGGGCGCGCCGCGCGTCAGCGACAGGGCCGCGAGCCGGTGCCGGTGACGGTGTCCGGCCCACCCAGCGCAGAGTTGAGCGGGGGAAGGGCGATCGGAGCCGGGACGCCGACGATCTCGGTTCGGCTACCGCGCGCGGATCGCAGCGCCCCTGGTATCTGCGCGTCCCCGTCATCGGCGGCATTGTTGTTGCCGTCGTCGTCGGTCTGGTTGCGGCAGCGTGGTTTACCCCCATGCTCGGTGTACGCACGATAGAAGTTATTGGGACCGAACAGATCAGTGAGCAGGAAATTACGGCGGCTTTAGATATTCCGCTGAGCCAGCCACTTCCACGGGTCGATACGGCGGCTGCTGCCGAGCGTGTTGCGGCAATCGCCCGTGTTGAATCTGCTCGGGTACAGCGCATCTACCCGTCAACGGTTCGTGTGACCGTCGTCGAGCGAGTGGCGATGGTCTTTATCGATGGACCTGACGGCACGCACCTGTTGGACAAAGAGGGGGTGGATTTTGCTGTTGAACCCCCGCCGCCCGGTCTGCCTCGGCTGGTGACTGCTTCTCCCGGTTGGGGCGATCCGGCCACCGCCGCAGCGTTGGAAATCCTGCAGGCGATGCCGCAGCAGCTGCGCGAACAGGTCGCGGAGATTATCGCGACCTCAATTTCTGATGTCGCGATGACGATGCACGATGGCCGCATGCTTATGTGGGGTGGGGTGGACCATTCGTCACGCAAAGGTGCGGTGGCACTGCCACTTTTGACCCAGCCGGGACAAATCTATGATGTGTCGAGCCCGGATTTGCCGACGGTTCGTTGATCGCTGACGAAGAAGTAGTGGCAAATTCGACTGCTGCTTCTCGGCGCGCCTAGTGGAGTTCTCCCGCTACGGTGCATAGCGTTTCGTTCAGTCGGAGACTTGACATAACCCCAACCCTGTGGTTGAGGTTGAGACTTTTATCCCGACGGAAAGTGATTCAGAAGCAAGTGACCTGCACGAACAAAGCGATCTGTATGAGCAACGTGATTTGTACGAGAGCGCCCCACATACACACGGAAGGCGAGAGCCGATGACGCCCCCGCACAACTACCTCGCCGTAAT
>JAAYXN010000135.1 GCA_012515885.1 Rhodococcus sp. (in: high G+C Gram-positive bacteria) | reverse complement strand
GGAAGTAGGCCTGCAGCGGGATATCGACGTGCACACCCGGCGGGACGTAGATGAACGAGCCACCGGACCACACCGCGGTGTTCAGTGCGGAGAACTTGTTGTCTCCGGCGGGAATGACGGTGCCGAAGTACTCCTGGAACAGCTCCGGGTGCTCCTTGAGACCGGTGTCGGTGTCGAGGAAGATCACGCCCTGCTTTTCGAGGTCTTCGCGGATCGAGTGGTAGACAACTTCGGACTCGTACTGAGCGGCGACACCGGCCACCAGACGCTGCTTCTCCGCTTCCGGGATACCCAGCTTGTCGTAGGTGTTCTTGATGTCTTCGGGGAGGTCTTCCCAACTCTCGGCCTGCTTCTCTGAGGAGCGCACGAAGTACTTGATGTTGTCGAAGTCGATTCCATCAAGGTTCGAACCCCAGTTGGGCATCGGCTTCTTATCGAAGGTCTTTAGTGCACGCAGACGGATGTCGAGCATCCACTCGGGCTCGTTCTTCTTCGCTGAGATGTCCCGCACAACGGCTTCCGACAGACCGCGCTGCGCACTGGCGCCCGCGACATCAGAATCAGCCCAGCCGTAGTCGTAGTTGCCGAGCGAAGCGATGGTCTCTTCCTGCGTCAGCGGAGCTGAAGCGGGAGTTGGTGTCGCTTGATCTGGTGTGAGGGTCATGCGAGCTCCTTCCGGAGGCTTGGTGCGTAATCGACTGCGCGGTGATGACGGCGGGGCTGAGTACCGTCAGGAATAACGTTCATAAGGGTCTGAATAGTCCTGGTGTGTTCATTGGGGCGGCTCCGGTCGGCCGGACGACGGCGCTTCGGACGCACCCAAAACTGAAACAACTGAAGCTGAACCAACTGGAACTGGGACAACTGGAACTGGGGCCACCGGGGACAGCGAGGTCAGTGGCACGTGAGTGGTGCATGCACAATCACCGTTCGCGATAGTGGCCAACTGTTGGACGTGTGTGCCAAGAAGTTCGGTAAACGCTTCGCGTTCCGCTTCGCACAGTTCCGGGAACTCTTCGGCAACGTGTGACACCGGGCAGTGGTGCTGGCAGATTTGAACGCCGCCGCCAACAGGCCGGGTTGTTGCCGCGAACCCGGCCGAGTTGAAAGCGCCCGCGATGTCGTCAGCTGTCGCCTTAACCTCGTCCGCGCTGACATCCTGCGCAGCAGCCTCGCCGGGGGCAGAAACATCGTCGGCAGGAACATCGTCGGCAGGAACATCGTCGGCTCCTGCGCTACCTGCCAGCGCAGACTGCGGACGGTCCACCGCGCGTGTCACGCTGCCCAGCAGCGCTTGGACGCGTCGGCGCGCGAAATCCATGATTGCCGCGTCGCCACCAATTTCTCGGAGTTGACGCAGCGCTGCGCCCGCCAAATCGTCGTACGCGTGCGACAGTTTGGCGCGCCCCTGCGCCGTAATCTGGAACTGCTTAGCGGGACGGCCACGGCCGCGGTGACGCACTACCGCCGGGGCAGCCTCTTGCGCTTCGCCAGATTCCATGAGCGCATCGATGTGACGTCGCACACCGGCAGCACTGAGCCCCAATTCCTGCCCAATTTGTGTGGCCGTAATGGGTCCTTCTTCAAGAAGAAGCTGGACGACGGCGCGGCGCGTCTGCCGTTCCGGAGCAGCCGCTGGGAAAACGGGAGATGTACCGGTCACGGCAGCATTGGATGACGCCGTAGCGGCGTCTTCCTTAACCGTGGTGGGTGCCGATCCTGTTTTCACAACACTAGTGTGACGGAATTAGAACCGCAGGTCTACTAAGGGTTACCTGCCTTAGGAAGGGCTAAATGGCCCTAATTTGTCCCAAGGCACACTCGCCCACCCACCCGTCCGGCACTCGCCCGTCCACGACCCCGGCACACTCACCCACCCTCCACATCGCGGTGAGCGTCCCCCGCTACCCTTCCAGTTGTGCCCAACCCGCCCGAGCAGTCGACTGGAGAGATTCCCGACGACTCGTCATCTTCCAGAAGGCAACTGTCGTCGCCCCACCACACCGCTCGATGGACCGAGCGCCCCTGGGTGAGTCAGCCAACCACGTGGGTCAAGCGCGCATTCGGGGTCAGCAATCCGCCTGATCGGACCCGGCACACCGTCGCCGACGTTCTTCACGACGACGAATCTGATTCGCCCGGTCTCAACGAACGCGAGACCGCATCCCTGCGCTCCATCCGCCGTTTCGGTGCCACCGGCACGGTCATGATGGCTGTGGGTGCGCTCGGCGCTGGCGCCCAACCTGTCTTGCAGAACCCCGTTCAGGGTGTCCGGCTTCTGAGCCTGCCCGCCCGCATTCCGAGTGTGGCGCTCACCCTCACCATGACCGGGACGGTCATGGTTGTCCTCGCGTGGCTCCTGCTCGGACGGTTCGCGATTGGCAGTGTTCATAGCGGGCCGCCGCGTCGTCGGCTTTCTCGTTCACAACTTGATCGCACGCTGTTGCTGTGGATCATTCCGCTGTCCGTGGCCCCGCCGATGTTCAGCAAGGACGTCTATTCGTATCTGGCGCAAAGCGAAATCGCGGCGCGCGGGCTCGATCCCTATC
>JAAYXN010000134.1 GCA_012515885.1 Rhodococcus sp. (in: high G+C Gram-positive bacteria) | reverse complement strand
TAGGCTGCTGTAGTGGAGCGCGGGGGTCTCGCCATTTATGAAACGCCGGTCGAACCCGGGCATGCGGTGCACATACGGTGCGAAGACCCGGCGAGCTCGGCTACCGATCTCACCACCGGCGGTCATCGATGCGCCGAGCAGCATCGCGATCCGAATCATCGCCTGCGCGTGCGGCTTTCGTTCGATTTCGTAGCTGTCGAGGGCGTCGTCGCCGAGCTCGCCACTGAGTACCGCGGCCAGCTTCCAGCTCAAGTTCGCGGCATCTCGGAGTCCGGCGCCCATGCCCTGGCCGATGAAGGGTGGTGTCAGGTGCGCCGCGTCGCCCAGCAGAAAGGTGCGCCGGGAGCGCCACTGCTGGGCGACCCGTGCACAAAAGGTGTACTCGGCCACCCGAAGCAGCTCGAAATCGGCGAGCGCGACCGACTCGGTCCAGGGCCGGATCAACGGCAGCAGATCCTCCATCTTCTGATAGTCGGAGGCGGATTCGTTCGGCAGCAGCTGAAATTCCCAGCGATATCGCTGTTCCCCGATACGCATGAAGGTGGCGGCCCGGTTCGGGTCGCTGACCTGGTGTATACCGTCCCACTGTGCCAGTTCGGCGCTGGTGGCCACATCCACGACCAGCCAGCGTTGCCGGAAACCGAAGTCTCGCATGCCGACGCCCATCGATGTGCGCACGATACTGTTCGCACCGTCGCAGCCGAGCAGGTACCGGCCGCGGATCGAATTCCGAGCACCGGTCCGGCGGTCGATGTAATCGACACGGACACAATCAATTTCATCGACAGATCCGATGACCTCCACCTCGCCACGGATAGTGACCTCGGAGCGGTGACCGGCATTTTCGCGCAGTATCGCTTCCAGCTCCGGTTGATCGAACAGATTGGCCTCGGGATGCCCGTTGCGGCCCGGGTTGGGGTCACGATCGAACTGCGCCAGTACATGACGCCCGACTCCGTCGATCAAGCGCAGCCCGAGCGCGGGCCGGGAGATGGCATCGAATGCGGTGCCCACCCGCAACCGGGTCAGTATCCGGCGGACCTCACCGTCGAGATGCACCGCGCGGGGTTGCGGATAGACGCCGTTCCAGTGCTCCAAGACAACCGTTTCGATACCGTACTGCGCGAGCAGGGTCGCGGCCGTCAACCCGCTGGGCCCCGCGCCGACGACCACGACCGGAACTGCGGCAGTGCTCATCTCAGCGCGCGCCTCGCACGGTGGTGCGCTGGGTACCGAGGTCGATGGCTCCGTCGTCGGTGCCGATAAATACTTCGATGAGGTCCCCGGGTTGGAGGTACTTCGGATTCTTGGCCTGGCGGTCGAAGAATATCTTCCATTTCAGCTTCGGCGGCAGCAGCGACCCGATCATCTCCACGGGCTTGGGTGGTGCACTGAGCGCAGTGCCGATCGGCGTCCCGGTCAGCAACAGATCCCCGGCATCCATACGCTGGAACCGAGTCAGGCTTCGCAGAGTCTCGACCGGCTTGTAAATCATGTCGGTCACCGTCATATCCTGGCGGATATCGCCGTTGACCCACAGTCGCAGCCTCAGTTCGTCGAATCGCTTCAACTCGTCGGCGTCCATGAGCACCAGCGCCGGACCGACCGGAGTGAAAGTCGGATATGACTTTCCCTCGTAGAACTGGGTTTTGGGGAGTTGCACATCGCGTGCGGAGATGTCGTTCGTGACAACCAGGCCGGCGATGTAGTCGGCCAGATTCGCTGCGTCGATGTGCGATCCGACCGGCATCGCCCGGCCGAAGACGAGCCCGGTCTCGACCTCGTAGTCGAGC
>JAAYXN010000133.1 GCA_012515885.1 Rhodococcus sp. (in: high G+C Gram-positive bacteria) | reverse complement strand
TGGAGGTTAGATCGTCGCTGATCGCTTCCGGGGTGTCGATGTCTTCGGGCTCGTGTTCTGCCCCAGCTTGTACGTCGTCCGGCTCGTGCGGGACGTCCTTGTCGGTGGTTCCCTGTGGGGTGGTGTCCTGGCTCGCGGGTGCATCGTCCTCGTCCGTCATCGGTTCAGGAGTTTGACGGGCAGGCGGCTCCGCGGGGCGCCGTCCCCAGACGATCAATGCGCCGGTGAGTTCGTCGATGGTTCCGACTGTGTCGCCGACGAAGTCGGGATCGTTGACCTCCATGGCATCGCCGCCGAGGGTGGCGGCGGGGTCTGCGACGAGACGGATGCCGCGATCAACGGCCTCCGTTCGAGAACGACGTTCTGACGACACTCGCTCGGCGGCACGCGTCGGGCTGACTCCACCGTGCAGGACCAGCTCCACCGCCCTGTTCTGGTCGTCCTCCCGATCAGAGGTCGTCTGCTCTGACTGGTGGGACCGCTGCCAGCGACGCGGTGGGCCGTACGGGAGCGCTCCTGCGATCGACGCCGCTGCCGTTGCAGACAGGTCTCCCGACTCCAGCGCCACGGCGGAGTCAGGCGTCAGAAGCAGCAGTGACAGCTTGCGCGAAACCGTTCCCTGATCGACTCCCAGTCTCTCCGCGATCGCCTTCTGAGTAAGCCCAAGCACCTCGGCGTACCTCGCATAGAGTTCGGCCTCGGCGAGGGGCCTCAGGTCTTCGCGGCCCAGGTTCTCCAGTGCCATCTGGTCTATGTCACCGTCGTTCTCCAACACAGCGTCATCGACCACAACGGGCATCGTGGGCGACCCGACCGCGAGTGCAGCTGCCCGACGTCGGTGGCCGTAGACAAGGACGTGGCTGCCATCGGGGAGGTCGCCGGAGAATGCCGGCCGCGCAGCGATGAACGCCGCACGGGTGACTGCGAGGGCGGGGACCTGCACACCGTTGGTCTCGACGTTGCGCAGCAGGTCCTTCCAGCGTTCACTGTCTCCGACCTCTGACCGCTCCGTATCGTTGAATGGGTGCGGAATCAGTTCGGTCGGTGACAGTCGCTGGACTCTCGATCCGGATGCGGCCTCCGTCGCAGCGAGTCCTCCGACGACGCCTCCCAGCACCGGCGAGTTGTCAGTGCTGTCACCGGCCAGCTCTGCATGTTTGATCTGTTGGAACCGGCTCACCGTTTTCGGTCCAGCCGACTTCGCTTTCGGACGCCGCGCCTTCGGGCGTGCTTTCGGAGCGTCGGCCCCCTGGTCAACCTTCTTCGTAGTCAACTCGCCTCCTTAATAGCTGTATTACAGCTAATGTATCTGGCGCACTCACCCGGCGCAAGACATCTCCACAAAGTTTTCTCATGCAGCAGCCCGGGTATGCACGCTGCATACTCCTCACCATCGAAGTTCTCGTCGTCGCTGCGATATGCACGCTGCATAATCCGGCGACGACATGAACACCAGGTATCGCGGGGGAGGGGAGTAGGTCTTCGGTTTCAAGGCGTGCACGCTACCGGCTCAGTTCTGGCGGACCTCTGTGAGGTATTCCGCTGGCACGACGATGCCCCGGACCTACTTGTCTCGGCCGGGGCGCTGGTCGGGCGCTCGCAGGGCGCGTTGTGGAGCCGATCGCATCAGCGTGGTGCAGGCGCGATCGGAGCACGCTGAGCCCTCGGACTGCTCGCGACGCCTCCGAGCGGGTCTCCGCGTGGTAGGCCGCTCTCTCGGCATTGATTCGCGCGTCCAGCTCCCGAGCGCGCTCTGCTGCTCCAGACGCCTCAGCGGCAGTGTCGAGAAGCCGGGGGTCACCGCTGGTCGACCAGCGCCGCCACCGTCCCGAGCCCTGCGCTTGGATCGCACCGAGCGCGCTGAGTTGGCGCAGTAGGTGCAGGGTGCCGGACTTGTGGTCGCCGAGGGGGAGGTCGAGCAGGGTCGCTAGGTCGCGGGTGCTGAGCGGGGTCGGGGAGGTGGAGAGGTGGGTCCAGGCTAGGCGGGCGTGGTGCCCGAGGGTGCCCCACAGCGGGTGCATCAGGAGGGTGAGTTCCCTGCTGGTTGTGACGTCATGGGCATAATCCACCGGGGTAGAACGCTGACTCAGGTTGTAGGTGGTTGCCTGTCGTGCACCTGACCGGGGGTCATGCATGACAGCGACTGTTATGAAGCCTGCATCGACCAACCGGCGCATCACGATCGCAGCTGTGCCGTCGGCGAGATGGAGCCAGCGCTGTAAATCGCGGCGAGCGATCGGCCTGTCAGTGAGGCCGTGGCCGGTGGCGAATCGATGCTCGATGATGACTAGAGCGGCAGCCTGGATGAGCGGGCCATCGAGCGAGCGGGCGTCTGCTCGTGCAGCGGCGAGCGCCCGCTCGTCCTCGGGGGGCAGGGGGAGCCGGTGGTTGACTCCGCGGTCCCTGATCGTCTCCCAGTGCTGACGCGATGACGACCACTGATTCGCTGCTTTGTCCGCGGTGGACTTCGTTTCGTCACGGTGACGGAACTTGTCGAACGCGGGCAGATTCTCGTACCACCACCGGGCCAGAGCAAACGAGCGGATGCCGTGGCGGAACAGAACCCAAGCAGCGGCAGTCGCTGCCGCGGAACGGTCGTCGGACGTGGCGTCGTTGAGGACTGCCCACTCGGCGGCGGTGATCGCGGTGC
>JAAYXN010000132.1 GCA_012515885.1 Rhodococcus sp. (in: high G+C Gram-positive bacteria) | reverse complement strand
TCTCCGACGAAAACGGCAGTCAGATTCCGGGGCTCGGTCATCGGCACCGTAATCTGGTTGCCCTCTATCACGCAGCCGTTGGTGCTACCCGTCCACCCTGCAAGGTGGTAATTCGCTTCCGGGCTTGCCGTCAAAACCACATTGGTACCGGCTACCGTCCAGTCGTTCGTCCACGCGACGCTTCCGTGACCCTGCGCCGTGACCGCCAGCCAGTAGTTCGTCTGCCACTGCCATGCAAGTGACGAATCCGTTTTCAAGGTGAAGCAACAGTTCGTTCCCACGCCGTTGGTAACGTCGCCGCTGCCAATCCACCCGATGCAATCATACCGAATGAGCCCGTCGCCAGCCGACACCGAGGCATTGGTCACGGCGCACGCCACCGAGGTTCCCCAGGCATACGCATGCGTCCCGGCCTCCGGCACACATCCGCCATGCTCCGAGAGAACCAGTAGCGTGTACATGTCCGGCTCAAAGACCGCCGTCACTGATCTGGGGCCGTTCATCACCAGCGACACCGTGTTGCCCACGATGGTCGCTCCCTCCAGATCGCCCTCAAACCGGCGGAATGTCGCGTGCGCCTCCGCCTCTGCGGTCAGATGCGCGGTCGCTCCCGCCGCATACCACTCCGACCCGCCGCGCAATACACCGGGGCCTTGCGACGCGGCGCTCAGGCAGTAGTTGGTCTCCCACAACCACGTCAGCACGCAGTTACGCTCGATGACCGTGACGCATTCATTCGTGACGCCCGATGCGGGATCGCCGCCCTCCAGTCTCCAACCCACGCACCGGTAACGCGTTCCCTTGTCGTCCACCACGGCATCCACCCGGTTGGTGACGCGGCTTCCCTGCTCAAAGGTGTGTGCGCCCGGTTCAGGCTGCGGCGTTCCATGCGCGGAGACGACGGTCAATGTCGGCAGGTTCACCGCAAACTCGAAATGGATCTCATGGTCGCTGGTCACGTTGACAACGTCCAAGGTCGCCTCGGCGGTACCGAGTCCCGTACAGTTCGTCTCAACGCCGTCAAAGATCGCCTTGGAGACATGGTATCCCGTTGCGGCGCGCGCCACCAGCGTGGTTGACGTCCCCTCCATGAGCCTTACCGCTCCGCTTGGCTCAACGCTACCCTTTGCGCCTGCCGAGACGTTGACCGTGTACCACGGCAACACCGTCACATGATACGCCGACGGCTTTGACCAATCCCCGGTCAGCGTCACATCCCGCCCTCGCACCCGTAGCCACACGTTGGAAACGAACCGGTCGCCGAGATCGGTGCGGCACTCCCACACCAGTTCATGCACCAACCCCGTGGGCGACGAGGTAAGCCCTGGAACCGATCCAGCCAGCAGAATCCCGTCTGCTGCAGACAGCGTCGCGGCCTGCCAAGTTGACTCGCCCGGCTTCTGGAACTCCAGTTCCGGCACCGTCGGATTGCCCTCCGAATCGTTGATGCGCACCCGCACCGTCGCCCGCTCCACACACGAAGTCGGCGACGGCAGCACCGTCACGCGCGGCGCGGTCTGCGCGAACACCGGCGGCGTCCAGAGCGCGGGCTGGGGTGTCCATGCAATCAAGCTACAACTGGACGCGTCCGCCGGATCGACCGAGAGCCCGAGCAGCCACTCGCTGGCTTCGGTGTCGCGGTAGCCGCTCAACTGCGACCACCCCTTGCCCGCATACTGCCCGTTGAACAACGAGCGCTTGAGCGGCGCGTTTGAGGTCGCCGTCCACGCAAAGACCCGCCCGTCCGGCTCGCCGGTGAACAAGACCTCGCGCCGCGTGCCCAGATAGTCGCACGCGGCCATTCCGAGCATCGGCAGACACGCAGAACCGCAGTCAACAGCATTCGTCGTCAGCCGCACCGCCGCGTTCGTTGTCACCAGATGCTCATGCAGATTAAACCGCCCATCGGCGTCCCAATACGCCACAACAGCCGAAACCGCATTGCTCACCCCACGCAAATCACTGGCGCAGGTATCGCCAACAACCGCCACGGCATCCGCTACGAAATTAGTTAGATGCATCGATATGTTATCTACACGAACCTCAACAATCCCTGGACATGATGTCGCTTCAGCGGCATCATTCCATCGAACAGAATTCCAAAACTGACCTCGATTTTCTTTGCCCTGTAAATTGTTAGGTTCTCCGGATGCCCACATCCAGTCCGCATAAACATAGGGATAACCGCTATCCCAAAACCAATTCAAGTTGTTCGGGGTGCCGAGCACCGGCTTATACAACCCTATCCAGCAGGTTCCGTTAATTCCTCCAAAAGTATCATAGAGCCATTGACTCTTTACCGCATTCTCGATCGTGACAAGATGCCCGCCCAACGTCCGCGAATAGGCCTGTGCGGTATTCCATGAAGACGCCGGCGACAGCACATACCACGCACCATATTCGGAGTTGTAGATCGCTCCGGTCGGCATGGCAGGCAGAACAAGAGCGGCATTGACCACATCGCCATCCCCGTCGTTTTCGATGCGCACCAAACGGAATTGCGACATCCCGCCGCCTGTGGGAACCGTAAACAACGGAACCGCCTCCCCGCCTCGTGCGGGCGCACTCGTATGAATCAATGCGGCTGTCCACCCGTTGGTCTTCGCCTCTAACCGATAAAGGGACTGCTCCGACTGCCTCGCCTGATTCAGACGCGCCAATAGCAGATTGGGCACCTTTCGACTGTCTTGAACGTAACCCGAATTGACGTTTGAAGGCGCCGGGGCGTTGAAGGCGATCATGCTGTTTGTCCAGACGCCGCCCTCCTTGGCAACCCGCATCACGACGCCTGTGCTGTCGAAGTTGCGCAGACCGAGGTAGATGGCGGCTTGCGAGGTGTTGGTCGGCTGGGCGCTGGTCGCTGAGGTGACGCCATACGGCCCGATCTCGACCTCTTCCGTCCGCCAGCCGAACCCTTCGCGCGTCAGCACGGCAATCCTGTTCGTGACACCGTCGGGCTTCCCGTCCGCGCCGATCACGATCTCCTCCGCGCCCACGCCGTCCAGTTGTCCGACCGCCATGACAAAGTTCGAGACCGCGAAACCGGCCTGAAACACCGTGCCCGTCACCCCGGCGACACCGGAGAAGTCCGGCACCGACGCCGCGTCGTTCGGGTTCGATCCCGCCCGCCACTCCTGGAAGTCCGTCCATCCGTCGCCGTCGGAGTCCGTGGACGAACCGTCCGCCGGCGCGTCATTCGTGACCGACAACCCGTGGATGAACTCCCAGCAATCCGGGATTCCGTTGTTGTTCTGGTCGCGCTGCAGATAGATTTGCCGCAGGATGTTCCCGTTGCCGTCGTACGTGTAGGCGATGGAGAGGCCGTTCGAGCCCCGCGAATGTTCCGCCCCCACCAGACGGTCGATCTTGTCGTAGGTGTACTTCGTGTATTCCCT
>JAAYXN010000131.1 GCA_012515885.1 Rhodococcus sp. (in: high G+C Gram-positive bacteria) | reverse complement strand
GATCGGGGGTTTCCAGCTTCAGCTCATCAAGGCTGCGGTAGCCGAACCGAGCGACGTAGTCGTCCACCATGTCCTGGAACTGCGTCCACTTCGATGCCTGCAACTGTGGATAGGCCTGATCGACGGGGGTCGTGTTCACAAATTCCAGTAGTTCGCTGTCCCCGCGCACGTACTCGGCCATCGCGCTCATCGCCCGCGCCGGCTCAGCCGATTCAACGTCGGCGCCGGGGCTGACGACCGCGTACAGGAACCATTCAGGAGGATCTTTGACGAACGCTTTCGTAAGCGCATACAGCAGACCTGACGAGGTCAACAGGATCGCGTCAAGGACCATCATGGGGCCCCAGCGATCAACGAGGTCGCGTTCCATCGCGCGGTAACGCGCGTAGACCTCATCGCCGCCCAGGCTGTTGTAGTCGACACCGTCGTACTCGTCGTAGACACGGTAGAAGCTGTCCATGAAGTCGTCACACAGGCGATCGATCTGCATGAAGCGTTTGATGTACGTCGCGGTGGTGACGGTGCGCGAAACGATTCGACGCGGAAGCGATCCGAACGTGAACGGCTTCAACGTTTTTGCCAGCTCATCATCGAGCGGCTCATCGACGCCGAGCGCTACCTCAAGTACGCGACGATTAAGCGGATAGCCGGGAGCTATACCGACCATGCGGTACCAGTGCAGCAGGTTGTAGTAGACGCGGCCGTGGAAATATCCGAGCATCACCGAGTTCCAGTCGCGGATCTGCTCCAACTGATCGGCAGAGACGTTCAGCGACCGTGCGTAACTCAGATACACCCGCCCGTACACGTCTGCCGCGGTCGTGAACGTCAGCGGCGAAGAAATGCCGCTGAAACTCTCAATGATGTTGGAGTTGTCCCAAATTCGTAGATCATCAGCGGCGAGTTCTTCACCCGCACCCAGGATCTTCGCGCCCGGAACCGCCGCCGGTCCCGTCGATGTGATGGGCCGGGTTTGCACCACCCAAATTGTGTCGCCGTCGATGAGCCACTCAATGTCTTGCGGAGCGCCGGCGATCTTCTCGATCTGCAACCCCAACTCGACAAGCCGCGAAATTTCTTCGTCGCTGACCGCAGTGGCTGCGCGCAAATCAGGAGCCACCTCGGCCGTGATCACACCGCCCTCAGTAGCAACAATCTGCTCGTCTTTCACACCGATCACACGGTCAATGACGGCGCCGCTACCACGATCGATCGTCACCGAATCGGCATCGACTACACCAGAAACAAGACCCTCACCAAGCCCGTACACGGCGCTCAGCAACAGCGAATCAGGCGACCCACTGAGCGGGTCGACAGTAAACAAAACGCCCGCAGCGCGCGCCGAAACGAACTGCTGGAGCACAACCGCGACACTCGCCGACGGCGCGCCATCATGGCTATAGAGGTAGCGGATAGAGCGCTCCGAGAACGCCGACGCCCAGCAGCGGCGCACCGCGTTGTCGATGGCGTCGCGGCCACGCACATTAAGGAAGGTGTCGAACTGGCCTGCGTGCGAATGCTGCGATCCGTCTTCCGCACCGCCAGACGAACGAACCGCCAGCGGAACATCGCCGAGTTCGCTGCACGCGGCGTCGATTCGACTGACCACATCGTCAGGGAGCGAGGCTGTCGCAATCTTCTCGCGCAGCAGCGCGGCGCGCTTAACTGCGTCGTCAAGATCGACAGCAGCAGTCAGATCATCGATCAGTGAGCCGAAACCATGGGCGTCAATAAAAGAAGCGAACACGCCCGTATCCAGAACAGTCCACGGTGGAACAGCGATACCCGCGGCACTGAGCATCTCCAGCCCAGCACCCTTTCCGCCAGCCGTCTGGATCCCGGTATGTCGCGGGTCCTCATCGGCAGAAACTTGCTGCGCCCTAGCCCCCGCACCGGGACTACTCGATACCGCCACTCGGGCTCCTCACTGCCAGCCATACTGCTGACTAACGCTCCGGCCAGCCAAATATGAGTGTGACTGCCGACACACTCATATTTATGACACTACAGCCGCGGGAACTTTCCGGCGACCCCGATATCACTTGCCACATGGGCACCACCAGCCACACTGTGCGAAGTCGTAGTGGCACACCGACACACACCCGGAACGTAAATCAGCCTTCTCCCCACAGCAGCACCCTCGACCGCGCTTCACACCACAAATGCGCCGACCGCTATGCTGGACCGCGCAGCTGGTTCGCCTGCCGCGGTCGTGAGGAGCCCCGAAGACCGACGTTGGGTGTCGAAACGCGTGCATCACGCGTTGAGAGGGAACCCGGTGAGAATCCGGGACTGTCCCGCAGCGGTATACAGGAACGACCGTCGTCATCGCACTGGGTACACACCTGGGAAGCGACGGCCAGTAGGTTCGGAAAACGCGCAACGCGTCCGAGTGCCTGTAAGTCCGAAGACCTGCCACTGCGTCGAATGCGCCGCATTCGACGGTCCGCCGCCTCGTGGAAAAGGCGAGTAGATCTGGCTGGGTGTTTCAGGGCTCAAGCAGGTGTACGCGTCAACCGGTGGTGACCATAACAGGTACGCAACTGGAGAAACACACCGTGACACACACCTTCACAGCAACAGTGCTGGGCTCCCCGCGCATTGGTCCGAACCGTGAGCTCAAGCGGGCCGTCGAGTCCTATTGGGCTGGCCGCAGCGATGCCGCAGCCCTTGAAACCGTCGCAGCTGACCTGCGCAAGCAGACGTGGACGCAGCTGCGTGACGCTGGCATCGACTCGGTGCCGGTCAACACGTTCTCGTACTACGACCAGGTCCTCGACACCGCGGTCATGCTCGGCGCACTGCCTGAGCGTGTCGCCTCTGTCGACAACGCCCTGGACCGCTACTTCGCGGCAGCACGCGGCAACGACACCATTGCCCCGCTGGAAATGACCAAGTG
>JAAYXN010000130.1 GCA_012515885.1 Rhodococcus sp. (in: high G+C Gram-positive bacteria) | reverse complement strand
ATGCAGAAGTACTTCATCGACGCGTACGACACCACAGCAGAACCGCTGTCGACAGCGCTCGCGAACATCCAGGCGCTGCGGGATGCGTGCGTCCGCGCCAGCATCCCCGTCATCTACACGATGCAGCCTGGCGACCAGCACCCGTCGCGTCGCGGCATACTCGCCGACTTTTGGGGCAAGGGCCTATCCACGGGGCGCGATACCGAAGTCATCGATGAACTTGCTCCGATCGCCTCTGATATTCAGGTCACCAAATGGCGCTACTCGGCGTTCCAGCGCACTGACCTGCGTCAGCTTCTCGGCCATTTTGGACGCGATCAGCTGATCGTCACCGGCGTGTACACCCACATGGGGTGCATGCTCAGCGCCGCTGACGCGTTTATGAATGATGTCGCGCCGTTCCTTGTCGCCGATGCGACGGCGGACTTTTCCCGCGACGAACACCTCATGGCCCTCGACTACACCGCGAAACGCTGCGGTGCAGTAGCCATGACCGACGACATTGTCGCCGCTATTGACGCCAGTGCGAATCCGGCACTTGCACAGCCCATATCGATAAACCGTGAGAGCACTAACCTCGCGGCAGTCAGGAGAGATTGATGTTTCGCACCATGATGTCGGGCAAGATTCATCGCGCCACCGTCACCCAGGCCGACCTGCACTACGTGGGTTCTGTGACCATTGACGCTGAGCTGATGGATGCCGCCGACCTGCTTGAGGGTGAGCAGGTGTGCATCGTCGATATCACCAATGGCGCCCGGCTGGAAACCTATGCGATCACCGGTGAGCGCGGCTCCGGCGTCATCGGGATCAACGGTGCCGCAGCGCATTTGATCTCTCCCGGCGATCTCGTGATCATCATGTCATACAAGCAGATGTGCGACGACGATGCCCGCACCTACCTGCCACGCGTCGTCCACGTCAATGAGGACAACAAGATTGTGGCACTCGGTTCCGACCCGGCCGAGCCCGTTCCCGGCGCGACGGATCAGCTCGCGAGCCGCTAACTTTTTCCGCCCCACCCTCCGGGCACAATGTCACGAGTCTCCGCTAGATGGATACAACGCGACATTGTGCCCGTTGATGTTTGGGACCTACGGCGTCGGGCCGAACTCTTCGAGCATGTCGGTGACGAGTGCCGCGATGGGTGAGCGTTCGCTACGGGTCAACGTGATGTGCGCGAACAGTGGGTGGCCCTTGAGCTTTTCGATGACGGCCGCAACTCCGTCATGGCGACCCACTCGTAGGTTGTCGCGCTGCGCCACATCGTGGGTCAGCACGACGCGTGAACCAGCTCCCAGCCGCGAAAGCACCGTCAACAACACGTTGCGCTCAAGCGATTGCGCTTCGTCCACAATGACGAAGGAATCATGCAGTGACCGACCGCGAATGTGCGTGAGCGGCAGTACTTCTAGCATTCCGCGACTGATAACTTCGTCCATCACTTCGGGGCTAGCTAACCCTTCAAGCGTGTCGAAAACGGCCTGCGCCCACGGGCCCATTTTTTCGTTTTCGCTACCAGGCAGGTAGCCGAGGTCCTGTCCACCTACCGCATAGAGCGGACGGAACACGACCACTTTGCGCTGGCTTCGACGCTCAAGGACCGCTTCGAGACCCGCAGTAAGCGCCAAAGCCGACTTGCCCGTTCCCGCTTTACCGCCGAGCGAGACGATGCCGATGCTGTCATCGAGCAGTAGGTCCAGCGCGATCCTCTGCTCCGCGGAGCGCCCATGCAAACCGAACGCTTCGCGTTCACCACGCACCAACTGCACCCGCTTGTCCGCCGTGACTCGGCCCAGGGCACTCGATGATCCTCCGAGGAGTCGAACACCGGTGTGGCACGGCAACTCCCGCGCATCTTCAACATCAACCGAGCCCTCAGAAAACAGCGTGTCGATATCGCCGGATGCGACGTCAACCTCAGCCATACCCGTCCAACCGGAGGGCACCACATCCTGAGCGTGATACTCGTCCGCAGGCAACCCCACAGCTCCGGCGCGAACCCGCAGCGGGATGTCCTTACTGACGAGGACGACGTCCTCGCCGTCTGCCGCAAGGTTCAACGCGCAGGCAAGTATCCGGGAATCGTTGTCGTCGGTGCGGAACCCCACCGGCAGCACCCGCGGGTCAGAATGATTGAGTTCGACGTGAAGCGTGCCGCCGTCAGTCCCGATCGGCATCGGACGATCCAGCCGTCCATGTTCGAGACGGAGATCGTCGAGCATGCGCAGGGCTTCCCGCGCGAACCAGCCGAGTTCGTGGTGATGGCGTTTGCCCTCCAACTCGCTAATGACCACCAGCGGCAAAACTACCCGGTGTTCAGCGAAACGGGTGACTGCCCACGGGTCAGAGAGCAATACGGACGTGTCCAGCACATAGGTTTTGACGTCAGGCTGAGATGGGGAAGGCGCCGCGGAGTGGCGGTCGGATGAGGAGCGTGTTGCGGTCACTTGAGGCTCCTAAGTATGCGTTGCACCACGCATACACGAGTTCGCTTCGGCCGGTCCGTCCCTATGGCGTTGTAGCGCCCAAGGGCCGGGTGCCAGCCCCCTCGCGTTCGAACCTAAAAACAGGTTCATCAATCACGATCAGGACCTCCCGCACAGCTAGCGTCCGCTACCTGTACAACGCACGCTAGCGCGTCTACACCGCCGCCGCTGGGCGTAACTCGCGGCGTGTCGGTGAACTTCTCATTACTAAGAGAATCGGCCACCGCAGGCAACAACGAGAAACGGCCCTCACCAGGGACAATGCCCGCTGGTGAAGACCGTTTCTAGAAGCTAGTGATCAGGTACTGATCAGAGCAGACGCCAGTCCTCAAGACCGTCGTACAGCGGCACATCCTGGGCCAGCTTGGACACGCGGCCGCGCAGTGCATCGAGGTCAGCGCCGCCAGCGAGGGCGGTACCGATGATGTCGGCAACCTCGGCGAATTCCTTCTCACCGAAACCGCGCGACGCGAGAGCTGCGGTACCGATACGCAGACCCGACGGGGTCATCGGCGGACGCGGATCGAACGGCACAGCGTTGCGGTTGACGGTGATGCCGATCTCGTGGAGCAGATCCTCACCCTGCTGGCCGTCGAGCTGCGAGTTACGCAGGTCAACGAGAACGAGGTGAACGTCGGTGCCGCCGGTGAGGACGCTGATGCCCTGATCGGAAACATCCTTGCCGCCCAGGCGCTCAGCGAGCAGGCGCGCACCGTCGAGGGTGCGCTGCTGACGGTCCTTGAACTCTTCGGTGCCAGCAACCTTGAACGTGGTGGCCTTGGCTGCGATGGCGTGCATGAGCGGGCCGCCCTGCTGGCCGGGGAAGACAGAGGAGTTGAGCTTCTTGGCCCACTCCTGCTTCGCCAGGATCAGACCGGAGCGGGGGCCACCGAGCGTCTTGTGGACGGTGGACGAGACGATGTCAGCGTGCGGCACCGGTGACGGGTGCAGACCGGCTGCAACCAGGCCGGCGAAGTGAGCCATATCGACCCACAGGTACGCGCCAACCTCGTCGGCGATGGAGCGGAACGCTGCGAAATCCTGGTGGCGCGGGTACGCGGACCAGCCAGCGACAATGACCTTTGGCTTTTCGGCGATCGCGATCGAACGGACCTCGTCCATGTCGATGCGGAAGTCTTCCTTCGACACACCGTAGGACGCGACGTCGTAGAGCTT
>JAAYXN010000129.1 GCA_012515885.1 Rhodococcus sp. (in: high G+C Gram-positive bacteria) | reverse complement strand
GCGGGTCGGATCGACGCCCGGTTCGTCAACGTAGGAGACCACTTTTCGGCTGCCGATGGTGCCCGCGGTGTAGCGGGCGCGCTGTGAGGCGACTTTCGGGTCGTCGCGCCAAATCCGGGTTGCGCGTAGCGCGGCAGCTTGAGCGGACCGCAGGTCCTGCGAGTTCAATGTCGCGGGCGCCTCAAGCGCAACCAGGCTCAGAACTTGGAGCAGGTGGCTTTGGATCATGTCTTCGAGCGCACCAGCATGGTCGTAGTAGCGGGCGCGATCTTCGAGGGTGAGGGTCTCGTCCCAAATGATGTCGACGGATTCGACGTGTTCGGCGTTCCAGATGGGGGTGAACACGCGGTTGGCGAGGCGGGTGCCCAAAATGCTGAGGAACGTGGACTCACCAAGGAAGTGGTCGACCCGGAAAATGCGGCTTTCGGGGACGAGGCCCAGCAGCATTTCGTTGAGTTTCTGCGCGCTGTCGGCGTCGCTGCCGAACGGTTTTTCCAGCGCGAGTGAGGTCTCTTTGGGCAGTTTGATTGAGCCGAGAACTTCACAGCACTTCCAGGTGATCGCTGGTGGTAGCGCGAAGTAGATGACGAGGGGGCCGGTGTCGCCGAGGCCCGATAGCAGCTTTTGCATGGCGTCTTTGCTGGTGACGTCCACTTGCTGATAGGTGGTGCCGATGACCCGGGATGTTTCGGTTTCGGCGTGCGCTTCCGCGAACTGTTTGGCGACGGTGCCGCGCCACTTTTCGGTGCTCCAGTCGTCGGAGCCGGCACCGACGAGGTTCAGTTGCCGGTCGGATTGCCGCTTGAGCAATTGGCCGAGTGCGGGCAGAAGCAGCCGCGAAGTGAGGTCTCCGGAGGCCCCCAGGATCAACAGTGTTGTGGTCGCCATGTTTCCACGGTAGTTCTCCTGCCCTAGCCCGAGCGGCATAAATGCTGATCACATATCGGTTTCAACTAAATCGGCGATGTCGCAGTGGGTGGCGCGCTGCCGCAGCCCTTCCCGCATGCCCTTTTTGCTCGTGCATGCGCAATTGCCGCTCCGGGAAGACAAACCGCATGCGGGAAGGGTTTGAAGGCCGCGGCACCGTGGGTTCAGCTGCCACGAAGGCAGCCTACGCTCGTGCAAACGTGATGTTCTAGCTCGTGCAAACGTGATACTCCAGCTCGTGCAAACGTGATGCTCCGCGATAAAAGCGCTGGTAGAAGGCAGTGAATCTCCGGGAGGCAGGCGGACGCAGAGACGTTGCAGATTGTGCGCCTAAATCCGACCGAGGCCTGAGGTGATTGAGTGACTCCGGCCGGTGCCCTAAAGGTGGAGGCGCAACCACCCCTCCCTGTGACGCACCTCACGGTAAAATAGAAGGTTGAGCGGAACAGGCTCAACTTTCCTGACGTTGAGTGGTGTGACAGTTGATATTCACTGTGCCTGTATGTGCACCGTGTTTTGAAAGAGGTGGCACGTGGACTCGTTCACTCCTACAACCAAAACCCAGGCGGCAATGACGGCTGCACTGCAGTCCGCATCGCAGGCCGGTAACCCCGATATTCGCCCCGCCCACCTACTGGTGGCGCTACTCGAACAAGCCGACGGCATCGCATCACCCCTCCTCAAAGCAGTAGGGGTAGACCCGGGTGTCGTCCTCACCGAAGCCCGCTCACTCGTCGACCGACTCCCCAAAGCAACAGGAGCCACGACGACACCACAACTCGGCCGCGAAGCCCTCGCCGCACTCACCGCAGCGCAGCGCCTCGCCACCGAACTCGACGACGAATACGTCTCCACCGAGCACCTCATGGTCGGGCTCAGTGAAGGCGAAACCGACGTCGCTAAAATCCTGCAAGGCACCGGCGCCACCCCGCAAGCGTTGCGCGACGCCTTCACCACCGTGCGCGGCAGTGCCCGCGTCACTAGCCCCGACCCAGAAGGCAGCTACCAGGCGTTGGAGAAGTACTCCACCGATCTCACCGCGCGGGCCCGGGAAGGAAAACTCGATCCCGTCATCGGCCGCGACACCGAAATCCGCCGCGTCGTCCAGGTTCTGAGCCGACGCACCAAAAACAACCCGGTCCTCATCGGTGAACCCGGCGTCGGTAAAACCGCGATCGTTGAAGGACTCGCGCAGCGCATCGTTGAGGGTGATGTCCCAGAATCGTTGCGCGGCAAGACCGTCATCTCCCTCGACCTCGGTTCCATGGTCGCTGGCGCCAAGTTCCGCGGAGAATTCGAAGAACGACTCAAGGCCGTCCTCGACGACATTAAAAACTCAGCGGGACAGGTCATTACGTTCATCGACGAGCTGCATACCATCGTCGGTGCCGGTGCTACCGGCGAATCCGCGATGGACGCGGGCAACATGATTAAGCCCATGCTGGCCCGCGGCGAACTGCGTCTCGTCGGTGCCACCACGCTGGAGGAATACCGCAAATACATCGAGAAAGACGCTGCCCTCGAACGCCGCTTCCAGCAGGTCCTCGTCGGCGAACCATCTGTCGAAGACACCGTCGGCATCCTGCGTGGCCTCAAAGAACGCTACGAAGTGCACCACGGTGTGCGCATCACCGACTCGGCGCTCGTTGCGGCCGCGACCCTCTCCGATCGCTACATCACCTCACGCTTCCTGCCCGACAAGGCCATTGACCTCGTCGACGAAGCAGCATCACGCCTGCGTATGGAAATCGACTCTCGCCCCGTCGAAATCGACGAGGTAGAGCGTTCGGTGCGACGCTTGGAAATTGAGGAAGTCGCGCTGGAGAAGGAAACGGATGCGGCGTCGCAGGAGCGGCTGGTCAAGCTGCGTCAAGAACTCGCTGATGATCGAGAAAAGCTGGCGCAGTTGACCGCTCGCTGGCAAAACGAGAAGCAGGCCATCGACTCGGTGCGCACCCTCAAAGAGCAGTTGGAGACACTGCGCGTCGAATCCGAGCGAGCTGAGCGCGACGGCGATCTCGGCAAGGCAGCCGAACTCCGGTACGGGCGAATCCCGGAATTGGAGCGGGAACTCAACGAAGCCGCTGCCGCATCGGATGCCGCATCCGACGGGGACGTCATGCTCAAAGAAGAAGTCAGCCCCGACGACGTCGCCGACGTTGTTGCCGCGTGGACAGGTATTCCGGCTGGTCGGATGATGGAAGGCGAGACCGCGAAACTGCTTCGGATGGAAGACGAACTCGGCAAGCGGGTCGTCGGCCAGGAAGACGCCGTGGTCGCTGTTTCGGATGCGGTGCGCCGGGCGCGCGCTGGTGTCGCGGACCCGAATCGTCCTACCGGCTCGTTCCTGTTCCTCGGCCCCACCGGTGTGGGTAAGACTGAGCTGGCGAAAGCGCTCGCGGACTTCCTGTTTGACGACGAACGCGCCATGATCCGCATTGACATGTCCGAGTACAGCGAAAAGCACTCGGTGGCACGGCTTGTCGGTGCCCCTCCCGGATATGTCGGTTATGAGTCGGGTGGTCAGCTCACCGAATCGGTGCGCCGCCGCCCCTACTCGGTGGTGCTGTTCGATGAGGTCGAAAAGGCGCACCCGGATGTCTTCGACACGCTCCTGCAGGTCCTCGACGACGGGCGCCTCACCGATGGTCAGGGCCGCACCGTCGACTTCCGCAACACCATCTTGATCCTCACCTCCAACCTTGGTGCTGGCGGCGACAAGGATCAGGTGATGGCGGCGGTGCGGATGGCGTTCAAACCCGAGTTCATCAACCGACTCGACGACGTCGTCATCTTCGAGCCGCTGTCGGAAAAGCAGTTGGAGTCGATCGTCAACATCCAGTTGGGGCAGCTCCAGAGCCGTCTCGCTGCCAGGCGCTTGACGCTCGATGTTTCCGACGACGCCCGCGCCTGGCTGGCGGTACGCGGATACGACCCGCAGTACGGTGCGCGTCCGCTCCGTCGCCTCATCCAGCAGGCGATCGGTGACCAACTGGCGAAGCTGCTGCTCGCCGGGGACGTCAAAGACGGCGACACCGTGTCGGTGACCGTCGCCGAGGACGGGGACTCGCTGGTCCTCGCGTAGCGGCTGTGAGAGAGGTCTGTGACGAGGAAAGCACCTCGTCACAGACCTTTCTC
>JAAYXN010000128.1 GCA_012515885.1 Rhodococcus sp. (in: high G+C Gram-positive bacteria) | reverse complement strand
CGGTGCAGTATGCGGATTTTGCGTTGTGGCAGCGTGAACTTCTGGGTGACATTTCGGATGAGGGTTCTGTTGCTGCGAGGCAGTTGGAGTTTTGGCGGGGTGTTCTTGAGGGGGTGCCGGATCGGCTGGATTTGCCGTCGGATCGGGTACGGCCCGCGGTAAGGACTCTGCAGGGAGCCACACACCACTTCACCATTCCCGCGGACGTGCATCGCAAGATCGTGGCACTGGCCAGGACGCATTCGGCGACCCCATTCATGGTGGTGCACGCCGCATTGGCGACGACGCTGGCTCGACTCAGCGGCACCGACGACATCACTATCGGAACGCCGGTCGCTGGCCGCGGCGAACAGCACCTCGACAACCTCGTCGGAATGTTCGTCAACACCCTTGTGCTGCGTACCCAGTTCGACGCGGACATGACGTTCGTGCAGTTACTCGACGCCACGCGCTCCGGGGATCTCGATGCGTTCGCGCACTCGGACATTCCGTTTGAACAGCTGGTAGAGGCACTCGAACCAGTGCGGGCGACCTCGCATTCGCCGCTGTTCCAGGTGCTGCTGGCGTTCCAGAACCTCGGCCGCATCGACATGGAATTGCCCGGGCTGCGGATCGAAAGCCTCGACGCGGACGCCGGGGCATCGCAGTTTGACCTCCAGTTCATTTTGTCCGAGCACTACGACGACGAGGGCGTGCCGGACGAGATCAGCTCGGCTCTGACGTATGCCACCGATCTTTTTGACGCGGATACTGCCCGCATGTTCGCGGACCGGTTCTTACGCGTTCTCGACGGAGTGGTGTCTGATCCAGATTCGCCGGTCGCGGATGTCACGTTCCTTGATCCAGACGAACGCGAGACGTTGATCGCGATGGATGGCCGGGATGCTGTTGCTCCGCAACGGCTCTACGAAATCTTCACGGCAGCAGCACAATCCGGTGACCATGCTGCTGTCGTCGCGGACGGGCACACCACGACCTACCGCGAACTGGACGCGGCGTCGAACCTGCTGGCGCGCGCACTGATCGATCAGGGCGTCGGACCCGGCGTATACGTGCCGGTATCTCTGGCGCGTTCACTGGATCTGATTGTCGCGGTGTGGGCGGTCGCGAAGGCAGGCGGCGCGTTCTTGCCGGTAGACCCGGGATATCCGGAAAGCCGCATTACCCACATGGTGCGCGATAGCGGTGCAAGCATCGGACTCACCACCTCGGCATGGCGATCTGGCCTACCGGATGATGTGAGCTGGATTGAGCTGGACGGCAACGATTTCGAGCGCGGGGCACTGCAGAATCGCTACAGCGACAGCCCGATCACCGACGCGGATCGACGCGCACCGGTGCGGATCGACGACATCGCCTATGTCATCTACACCTCCGGCTCCACCGGATTGCCAAAGGGTGTTGCGGTATCGCATCGCGGTGTCATGAACTTGATGCGCGAGCAGGTCGAAACCCTGCGCGTCGACCAGTCATCACGAGTACTGCACGTATCGACCCCAAGTTTCGACGCATCAATATTTGAGTGGCTGACGGCGTTCGGCGGCGCGGCCACAGTCGTTGTCGCCCCGCCCACCGCCTACGCCGGTGAAGAACTGGCTGCGCTGCTGCGCGCGGAACGCGTCACGCACGCCGTCATCACCCCGGCGGTGCTCCAGTCCGTCAATCCCGACGGCCTCGATGACCTGCACGTTGTGGTCACTGCTGGTGATGCGTGCCCACCCGATCTTGTTGCCAAGTGGATCACCTCTACCGGTGAGCGTGTCATGTTCAACGCGTACGGGCCGTCGGAAGCAACCGTCATGGCGACCCTCAGCGCGCCCATGGTTCCGGGCGCACCGATCGATATTGGTGGACCAACGCGCGGTTTCCGGATCTTTGTTCTCGACGCCAGGTTGCAGCCCGTGCCGATCGGCGTTCCGGGCGAGCTGTACCTGTCTGGTCCGGGGTTGGCCCGCGGCTACCACGACCGGGCAGCACTGACGTCAACCGCGTTCACTGCTAATCCTTTCGCTGACGGCGAGCGCATGTACCGCACCGGCGACCTCGTGAGGTGGACGAAGAACCACACCCTTGAGTTTGTGGGCCGCGTCGACTTCCAGGTCAAAATCCGCGGCCAGCGCATCGAAATCGGTGAGGTCGAAGCTGTCCTTGCGGCCCACCCCGATGTGGTGTCAGTGGTGGTCGTTGCGCGCGATGACCGTGCAGGCGGGCCCTATCTCGCCGGGTACGTGGTGCCCCGACCGGGCGTCAGTGTCGACATCGATAGCGTGCGTCGTCACGCGGCCCAGAAACTTCCGGACTACATGGTCCCGACCGGTTTCGTTGTTCTTGAGAAGCTGCCGTTGACCCCGGCAGGCAAGCTGGATCGACGTGGTTTGCCCGCACCGGCCGCGGCGTCGCCGGTGGTGTCCCGGGCGCCGGAAGGGCCCATCGAAACCGAGTTGGCGCAGCTGTTTAGCGAGGTGCTAAATCTCGATTCTGTCGGCGCCGATGACTCCTTCTTCGGTCTCGGCGGTGACAGCATTGTGTCCATCCAGCTGGTATCGCGGGCGAAGGCACACGGGCTGATCTTCACTCCCCGTGATGTTTTCGAACGTAAGACGGTTGCTGCCCTCGCGCAGGTCGTCGCCACAGCTGGTGAATCCGGTGAGCAGATCATCGACGAGCTACCTGGCAGCGGAGTCGGCACTGTTCCCGCCACCCCGATCATGGAGTGGTTCCTCGGTAAGGGCGGGCCGCTGGGTCGCTTCGCCCAATCCATGCTGTTGCACGCGCCCACACCGATGAATGAGCCACGCCTTGCCGCGACGGTGGCTGCTGTCGTTGCACGCCACGACATGCTGCGGGCCAGGTTGGTGCGCAGCGAAGAGCACGCTCCATACCTGGAAGTACCGGACAGCAGCACTATCGACGTCGACGCTTTGGTGCGCAGTGTGCGCACCGATCACCGTCCCGGCACCAGCGAGTTCGAGGCGTTTGTTGCCAGCGAGTTGGATGCGGGTGCCGATCGTTTGGACCCGGAATCTGGCGTGATGGTCCAGGTCGTGTCGATCGCACCCAGCGACCCGGATTCGCGGCCAGGCGACGGCCGGATTCTCGCGATCATCCACCACCTCGTCGTCGATGCGGTGTCGTGGCGAATCATCGTGCCGGACTTGGCGACCGCCTGGCACCAGCAGGGCGAACCCGACCCGGATGCGCTCGCGCCGATCGGCACATCGTTCCGCACGTGGTCGAGCGCGCTCACCGCTGCCGCGCACACGCGGGACGCAGAAATCCCGTACTGGCAGTCGATTGTCGATACGGACGAACCGGCACTCGGTTCCCGGCGCCTCGACCCCGCTATCGACGTGGCGGGGTCCGCGGAAAGCATCGACGTCGAATTTGATACGCACCTCACCGAGGCGCTCCTCACCACCGTTCCCGCTGCGGTGCGTTCCGGTGTTGACACCGGACTGCTTGCGGGTCTGGCCATGGCGGTCGCGGACGGTGCACGCCAAAGCGCCAGTCAGAATAATCCCGGCCAGCAGGGCGCGGTCAGCACCGTCATCCACCGGGAAGCGCATGGCCGCGAAGAGCACGCGATTTCCGGTGGCGACGCGGTGCGCGCTGATTTGGGACGCACCGTCGGCTGGTTCACCACACTGTTCCCGGTCCGTCTTGATGCCAGCAACGATGTGGTGGCGACCTTGAAGACCGTCAAGGAACAGCTGCTCGCCGTGCCGGATCGGGGCATCGGCTACGGGATGCTGCGCTACCTCACCGACACACCGGAACTGAGCGAGGGCGCGGCGCCGCAGGTCAGTTTCAACTACCTCGGGCGCTCGTCAAGCACTGACGGCGGTGAGCACAGTGCGTGGCTGCCCGACCATGAGTCCGGCAATTTCGGTGGCGCACACGATCACGACATGTCAATGACCGCATTGATCGAAATCAATGCGAGCGTCGTCGACACGTCTGCGGGACCGACGTTCCGGGCCACGTGGACGTACGCGCCGGGTGCTATCACGGCGGACGAGGTGCGGGCTCTGGCTGATCGTTGGCAGACGAAGCTGCGCGAGATCGCCGACCTCGTGGCGGCGGCACCGGTGGGCCTGACGCCTTCGGATGTGCCACTGGTCGATCTCGACCAGCCTGCGATCGACCGGATTGTGCAGCAGTACCCGAACGTTGCGCAGATATGGCCGCTGTCGCCGCTGCAGGAGGGCCTGCTGTTCCACGCGCTCCTCGCGCATGGCACCGCCGACACCTACACCGTGCAGTTGACGCTCGACCTGGTGGGCACGGTGGATGCAGAACTCATGCGTACGGCAGGTCAGGGGCTCCTTGATCGGCACGCGAACCTGAGGACGGCATTCGTTCGTGCGGCAGGAAACCCCGTCCAGGTGGTTCTCGATCACGTCGAATTGCCCTGGAAGGAAATCGATCTCACCGAGGACTCGGAGGGTGATCGCCACGTCCAACTCGATCGAATTATGACCCGGGATCGGGCTGCGGGCTTCGCGATGGAGAAGGCTCCACTGATTCGATTCACGCTGGTCCATACCGGTCCGGAATCGTCGCGACTGATCATCACCAACCATCACATTCTTCTCGACGGCTGGTCCACGCCGCTGCTGGTGCGCGAGCTCTTTACCAGCTACGTGTTGGGTTCGGCGGGGCAGCATCCGCTCGCGCTCGACGGCGTCCTGCCGCGTGTGCGCCCCTACCGGGATTTCCTGGAGTGGCTTTCGCGTCAAGACCGCGATGCCTCGCTGCAAGCGTGGCGCGACGCACTTGCTGGCAGCGACGAACCGACACTGATCGCAGCGACTGGACGGGAGTCGCAGGCACAGGTCGAAGTGCCGACGCGACAGCTCATTTCATTGAGCCCTGCCGTCACCGATCAGATCGATCAGTTCACGCGCAGTCACGGCGTCACCATCAACACGCTGATCCAGGTGGCGTGGGCCGCTGTCCTCGCCGGTCAACTGGGCCGCGATGACGTGACCTTCGGCGCCACCGTGTCGGGGCGTCCCGCACAGATCGGTGACGTGGAAACGATGGTGGGGCTGCTGGTGAACACCCTGCCCGTGCGTATCCACCTCGATCCGACCGCGACGGTCACGCAGCTACTGAGCCGCGTACAAAACGAGCAGAGTGCACTCCTGGACCACCACTACCTCGGCCTCGCGGACATTCAGCAGGAAGCCGGCGCGGGTGCTGTCTTCGACACAATCACCGTCTATGAGTCCTACCCGGTCGATAGCGCGGGACTCACTGCCGACAGCGATCTGGGCGGCATCCGGGTAGTGCGTGCCGAAGGCCTGGACGCGACGCACTATCCGATGTCGGTCGTTGCGGCACGCGATGACCGCCTACACGTGCGCGTCGATCATCTGCCGTCACTGGTCGACGACACCGTGGCTGCCGCCATGGCGGCGCGACTAGAACGCGCACTACTCGCGTTCGCGGAATCCGCGCAATCACCCGACCGGCGTCTGAGCGACATTGATCTTTTGGGCGCCGACGAGCGCGCCCGATTGGTACCGGCGCGCGGACCGAAAGCGCTCGCGCCGCGGACACTGGCAGAGGTGTTTGCCGCCGCTGTCGATGGCAGCGGAACCTCCGGAATCGAAGATCCCGCACCTGTCGATACCGACGCCGATCGCATCGCCGTCGTCCTCGGGGATCAGCAGTACTCGTACCGCGAACTCGACGCACGCTCGAATGCACTGGCCGCGGCCCTGCGCGCGCAGGGCGTCGGCCCCGACACGATGGTCGCCGTCGCGCTGCCGCGGTCACTGGAATCGGTGCTGTGCCTGTGGGCGGTAGCCAAAGCCGGTGGCGCATTTGTGCCGGTCGATCCGCGCTACCCACGCGAACGCATCGCGGCGATGGTCTCGGATTCGGGCATCGGCATCGGCATTACCAGCGCCGACCAGATTCCGACTCTCCCGACGCAGGTGCGCTGGCTCGATATTCACGACGTAGTACTTCATGACGACGCCGCACTCGACTGGGACGTAAGTGGCGTGGTCGCGGGCGAAGTCACGCCAGAACATCTTGCCTACGTCATCTACACCTCAGGCTCGACCGGTCGACCGAAGGGCGTGGAGGTTCCGCAGCGCGGCATCGTGAATGTGACCGCTGAGGTGGGCGACCGGTTGGGTACTACCGTTGACTCGAAGGTGCTGCATTTCGCGTCCCCCAGCTTCGATGCGGCGCTGTTTGAAGTACTCATCGCGGTCTCGGGTGGAGCGACGCTCGTCATCGCACCGCCCACTGTCCTCGGCGGCGACGAACTGGCCGAACTCATCCGCGAACAGGGCGTCACCCACGCATTTATGACACCGTCGGCGTTGGCGTCAATGGATCCGAAAGCGCTCGGTGACCTGCGCACGATTGTGGTGGGCGGCGAAGCATGCCCGCCAGAACTGATTGGCCGGTTTGCCCGTGAGGGACGTGCACTCATCAACGGTTACGGCCCCTCGGAAGGAACTATCGCCGCGACGCTGTCGGAGCCTATGGTTCCGGCAGGTGTGGCACCGATCGGTACCGCGGTGCGCGGCTTTGAACTTCTCGTTCTGGATCGGCACCTTCAGCCGGTGCCGTCGGGTGTGACCGGAGAGTTGTATCTGTCTGGTTCCGCGTTGGCGCGAGGCTACTCGGGACGCACCGATCTGACGGCAGATCGGTTCGTCTCCAATCCCTTTGGTGCACCTGGATCGCGGATGTACCGGACGGGTGACCTCGTGCGCTGGCGTGGTGCAGGCGAGGACGCATCCCACACGCCCGTCCTGGAATACGTGGGACGTAGCGACTTCCAGATCAAGGTGCGCGGATTCCGCATTGAACTCGGTGAAATTGACGCTGCGTTGGTATCGCACCCATCCGTCGAATTTGCAGTGACGCTTGGATATCAGCGTGCCCACAGCGACACCGTCCTGGTGTCCTACGTGCTTCCCGTCTCGGGAGAAGACATAGATGCGGCGGTGCTCACCGCACACGTCGCTGACGCGGTACCGAGCTACATGGTGCCGAGTCACATTGTTGCCCTTGATGAGATCCCGCTGACCCCAGCCGGAAAGCTCGATCGCCGCGCGCTACCAGAACCTGATTTCTCAGAACGCCGACAGGAATACGTTGCGCCACGCACTGACACGGAAGACGTTGTGGCACAAGTATTTGCCGAGGTTCTCGGCAGCGACCAGGTGGGCAGGACAGACGACTTCTTTGCGCTCGGCGGAAACTCGCTCAGTGCTACCCGCGTCGCAGGGCTGCTCGCTGAGCGTCTCGGTGGTCTCCTCGGCGACCGAGTTCCCGTGCAAGCCGTGTTGACGAACCCGACGGTCGAGGGCTTGGCGGCGCTACTTGATTCTGCCGACCTTGATAGCCAGGCAGTGCGATCCCTCGACGTGGTGCTTCCGCTTCAGGTCCCCGGACCGGACGATGCCGGACTGCAGCCGCTGTTCTGTGTGCACTCGGTGATCGGACTCTCGTGGTCCTACGCCGGGCTCGCTCAGCACGTCGGCACAAACCGGCCGATCTACGGCCTGCAATCACCGTACGTATGTGAGGCCGAAGAACTGGGCTCCATTACCGAACTGGCGCAGCGCTACGTCCGCGAAATCCGCAGCGTGCAACCTGAAGGGCCCTATCACCTCGTGGGCTGGTCCCTCGGCGGCGCGATTGCTCACGAAATCGCCGTCCAACTACAGGAATCAGGGCAGTCAGTCCATCTGCTTGCGATGCTCGACAGCTACGCGCCAGGCCGAGCATTCGCGGAAATCGACGAGACCGCGACGCTGACCGACGTACTGGGCGGCTTCGCCGATATCGCACTTCCAGCCGGGCGATCTGACTCCGAGACGACCTTCGACGACATCGCCACCCAGGTAGAAGCGCTGGGGCTGTTCTCCCGCGACGTGCTGGAACGGATACAACACTCGTTCGTGTCCGCACCCGAGTGGGTTAACTCGCATCCCGGTCGGGTATTCCAGGGAGATGTCGTTTTCTTCACCGCGATCGGTCACGGGCCGACCCGCCCCGATCCCGCGCTGACCTGGAAGAGCTGGGTCAGCGGTCACATCCATCGTTACCCAGTGAGCGCAACCCACTGGGAGATGACCAGTGCTGACGCACTGGGACAGATAGGGCCGGCGATCGATGCACACATTCCGCGGCCTACCCGGCCCGGAGCACACGACGTCCGAGTTAGTGAGTCCGAGTTAGTGAGTTCGAGATAGCTAGTCCGAGATAGCTAAATGTGCGGTGAACCTGCCACAAGGAGGAACTGACATGAAGCCCGAGGCCAACACCCATCAGCTTTCGCCTGATGCACCGACAGACATCGGTGCCGGTTCACGTCAACTGTCCCTGACCGAGTGGACGTTGTCGATGCCAGAACGCGCATGCCACGTCCCGGCCCCTCCCCATCCGGAACTACGTGTCGAGCGGGCCGCTGTGCCGTCCTACGAACTTAGCCACGCCCTGTACAACGCGGTCGGCGTCACGGTGTGCTGGACGGACCGACGTGCCTGGCACTACACCGACTGGACGAAATGGGTGGAGAACCCGCGTCTGGAAACGTGGGTGGGCACCGTTGAAGGCACCCCAGCGGGATTCTTCGAACTGTTAGGCCACGACGACGGCTCAGTCGAGGTCGTGCTGTTCGGTTTGCTCCCGCAATTCCGTGGCCAGGGCGTCGGTGGCGCGTTCCTGTCCGCATGTATCGAAGCGGGCTGGCGATACAGCTTTGACGTCACCGGCCGAGTTGCCGCTGCGGAGGAAATCAGCGAGGTGCAGCGAGTTTTCCTGCTCACCTCAACCCTCGATCACCCCAACGCGCTCAAAAACTATCTGGCCCGCGGATTTGTCGTTGAGAGCAGCGAAGAATTCGACAAACACGTGCCTGATCCGCGCGGTTCCTACCTGGATCTGCCCTTCGATCCACGTGATCCGCGTCGCCCTTGACAGTTTCTGTCCACCCCACGGCACGTCTCCCACCTGGGGTTATTTGCCCGTTCGCTGGCTTTGGCGCGAGCATCGGAGGGGTGCGGGAATGGTGTTTATGTGTGAACGCTAGTGTTCGCTAGAGACAGAGTCGTTCGGGGTAGTCCTTCAGGTAGGAGGGGCACAGTGGACAGGTTCGCTGGTGAAACATTCACCCTGCGTGGTCGAGACCGGGTGGTCACCACCGATGACGGGGTTGACCTTGCGATACGTGAGGTCGGTCCCGCCGATGCGCCATTGACTGCTGTTTTTGTCCATGGCTTCTGTAACCGCATGGAAGGCTGGTATTTCCAGCGTCAACACCTCGAAGCCATGTGGGGTGACACTGTTCGCCTGGTCTTCTATGACCACCGCGGTCACGGCCGTTCCGGACGGGGACGCCGCTCGCACAGCACAATTCCCCAGCTAGCACGCGACCTCAACGCAGTCATCGACGCGGTCGCACCGGAAGGCCCCATCGTCCTTGTCGGACACTCGATGGGCGGCATGGCTGTGCTGTCCTACGCGGGACAGTTTCCCGATAGTTTCGGCGACCGTGTCGTCGGTGTGGCACTGGTGTCGACGTCGGCCGGTGCGCTCAGCGAAGCCGGAATGGCCCGCAACCTGGGAAATCCGGTAGTTACCGGCTTCCGTGTTGCAGCCCAGCGGCTTCCTCGTGTCGTGCAGGGCGGACGCGGGGCAACCCGCCGCGTCCTCGCTCCCATGATCCGTTCGGCATCCTTCGGCACGCGGCGTATCAGCCCGACTGTCGCGCGTTTTTCTGACTCGATGATCAACGACACCTCACTCGATACGCTGGTCAACTTTCTGCCCACGTTCGAGCAGCACGACGAAACAGCGGCGCTTCCGGTGCTGACCCGCGTGCCGACGCTGGTGCTGTGCGGAAGCAAGGACCTCATCACACCAATCCGCAATAGCCGCACCATCGCTGAACAGCTGCCTGACGCGACCGTGCTTCGCGTGCCGGGAGCTGGCCACATGGTGCAGTTGGAGTGCCCAGAGCTGGTGTCAGACGCCCTCGACGATCTGTTTACCCAAGCCATCGAAACCCTTCCCGGCGAACCCGATTGGACCGAGTCTGTTGCCGGGTTTGTGCGCGAGCAGATGGCTAAAGGCAACAAGGTCGCCCGCGCAGCAGCCCTGCAAGTACGCAGGGTTACTGGCGTTGCGAGCTAGCTAGTTAGTTAGAACCGTCGAATGTCGTAGATGAAGAAATGCGAGAGCGGCGTTAGCCCCACCGGGACCCCGGCGCCGTAAGCATTGAAAACCTGGCCTCCACCTGCATAAATCCCGATATGGGAGGCGTCACGGTTCAAAACGATCAGATCGCCGGGCGCCAACGCGTAGAGCGGAATGCGGGCGCCAACTACAGCCTGCTCCCACGTCGTACGCGGAAGATTGACACCGACCTGGCGAAACGCCCACTGCGTCAGACCCGAGCAATCCCAACCGTGCGGGCCGATCCCGCCCCACACGTACGGCTTACCGGTTTGCGTGATCGCCGCCGCGAGAGCACCCAAACCGGTGGGCGTCGGGATGGGCAGCGGAATGACCGATGACCCGTTGGAGCTTCCGGACGTACTGCCGTTGACGGCAGTAACCCCAGGTGGTGGATCTGCGGGTTGCGCGAGCGCCGGTGCTGCCAACGCCATTCCGATACTGGACGTTGCAACACACGTCAGGACAGCGCAGCGCAGGGTCATACCAACTCGGGCCATTTCGGCTCACTTTCACGACAGTGGGCCCGCGGCACTCGCCGTCGCCAACCTGAGTTGACGGTTACCTAGAGCTGTCATCCGCCGGAGGCTGTGGCTACTGCCGCACCGGTGTTGGTTGTTGACTGCCTGGTAGATCGCACACGGGAGTCATACACGGGCTTGTATGGATGAGATAACGAAAGCGTAGGTAGGGGTGTTCAACTGTTTCTGGCTTTCAACGAAAACTCATCCGCTGCGTGACCGGACTGTGATGGGGTCGCCACATCGTTCCCGCCGTTATCGTCGGCCGCTTCCGCCCCACCCGTGCGGGCACAATGTCACGGTGTACTGCACTGCTCCCCGTTAAATCGGACCGGTGTGACATTGTCCCCGGTGGGTGTGGGTCGAGTGTAGGCGGTTTGCCGCAACCTGTCGGGGGCTGCCCATAGGATCGGTGCGACCAATCGGAACATCAGGAGGGCGCGCATGCTGCGAGTGCATCGGGCAGAACAGACTGACACCCTCGCAGGTGCCTTGGCTCTGCTTCTCGCGCAACCACTAGATGATCCCTTCGCTGTCGAGGTCATTGCAGTTCCCGCAAAGGGCGTAGAGCGTTGGCTGACGCAACAGCTCGCCACCACCCTCGGCGCGGACGGCAACGTGGATGGCGTCGCCGCCAACATTGAATTTCCCTCGCCTGCCCGCCTTGTTGCGGAGGTCTCGGCAGCAGTCGGCGGCATGTCTGCGGACGACGACCCCTGGTCGGCGGGTCGTTTGGTGTGGACCGTGCTGGAAATTATTGACGGCGCGGTTGCCGCCAACAAGGAGTGGGCGGCCCCGCTGGTACGCCATCTCGGTGGGGGCACGGACGAATATCGTTCACGGCGCCGCTATGCGACGGCGCAGCACGCCGTCAACCTGCTGAACAGATACATGTCCCAGCGCCCAGCGATGATGCGCGCGTGGGCCGAAGGCCGTATCGAAGACGGCACGGGGGAAGCGCTCACCGACGATCAATGGTGGCAGGTCGAGCTGTTTCGGCGAGTGCGTGACGCCGTGCAGACGCCAAGTCCCGCGGAGCGTCTTCCCGCGCTGTGCAAGCGGCTGCGTGAACAACCGGACCTCGTCACGTTGCCTGCACGAATTTCGCTGTTTGGTCCGACGCGGCTCAATGTCGATCAGCTCGAAGTCCTCGACGCCTTGGCAGTGCACCGTGATGTCCACGTGTGGCTGTCGCATCCCAGCCCGACCATGTGGGATGAGCTGTCCAGCAAGACTCCACCGTTGGTGCGATCACACGACAACAGCGCCCTTGAACTCTCTAATCCGTTGCTCATCAACCTTTCTCGTGACGTTCGAGAAATGCAGTTCCGGCTGTCGGCTTTTACCGCCACACCCGAGTATCACCGGGGAGAACGCGGCTCATCTAGCCTGCTCGCGACCTTGCAGGACGACGTCGTTGCTGACCGTGGCCCATGCCCCGCTGCCTTCGACGGCACGGTCACCGTGCACGCGTGTCATGGGCCGATGCGTCAGGTAGAGGTGCTGCGGGAAGAGCTGCTGCACGCGTTCGTGCAGGACCCAACGCTAGAACCACGCGACGTCATCGTCATGTGCCCTAACGTCGAAACCTATGCGCCGCTGGTTCGCGCTGTCTTCGGCTCCACCGGGGACCCAGGCAACGAGCACCCTGGGCATCAGTTGCGGGTGCGTCTGGCCGACCGCGGATTACGACGCACCAACCCGGTACTCGATGTGATCGCGACGGTGCTGTCGCTGGCGGAGGGGCGGGTCAAAGCCAGCGAGGTGCTCGATCTCATCGATCACGCGCCGGTGCGAGCACGGTTTCGTTTCACGGACGACGACGTCGAGCGGATGCGAGGCTGGACGAAAGCTTCGGGAGCGCGGTGGGGCATCAGCCCGCGTCAACGTAGCCAATTTGGGTTGGCAGACTTCGAGCACAACACTTTCCGTCGAGGGCTTGACCGAATTTTGTTGGGGGCAAGCTGCACTGAAGACGGTTGGCTCGGCGACACCTTGCCGTTGGGGGACGTCGAATCGGGTGATTTGGATGTCGCGGGCCGTTTTTCGGAGTTCATTGACCGGCTCGATGTGGTGCTTCGTGATCTCGCGGGACCGCACTCTGTGTCTCAATGGGCGCAGCATTTGGGGCGTGCCCTTGATCTGCTGACCGATACTGCGCACCGCGACGAATGGCAGCAGGCGCAGGCACGACGCGAATTGGGGGAGGCGCTAGCGCACGGCGACGACCGCGTATTGCAGTTGGCTGACGTGCGGGCATTGTTGTCGTCCCTGCTTGCTGGGCGGCCGAGTCGAGCAAATTTCCGCACCGGTGAGCTGACGGTGTGTGCAATGGTGCCAATGCGTTCGGTGCCTCATCGCGTCGTGGTCATGCTCGGTCTCGATGATGATGTTTTCCCGCGCGGTTCAGGCATAGATGGCGACGACATTTGCGGTATTACACCTCTAGTTGGTGAACGTGACCCGCGTAGTGAGGACCGTCAGCTACTCCTCGACGCGATGATGGCTGCGGGGCAGAAACTCATGCTGTTTTACACCGGCGCCGATCCCATTAAGGGTGATGAACGACCACCGGCGATCCCGCTGAGCGGGGTGATTGATGTGCTCAAACAGATGACAGGCGGCGAAGAGTTCCTCACCCGCCATCCCCTGCAGCCGTTCGACCCAGCCAACTTTGATGCAGTGTCGCCGCGCAGTTTTGATCGCAGCGCACTCGCTGGAGCACGTGCCAAGGCTGGGCCGACGAAGAAGCGGGTCTCATTGGCAGACCTGACGTTTCGACAGTTGCCACCCACTGACGTGGACCTTGAGGATCTCGTCAACTTTGCGGTTGATCCGGCAGCGGCGTTCCTCAAACAGAGGTTGGGGATTCGAGTGCCCAAACTGGAGGAGACACCGTCCGACTCCATCCCCATTGAACTTGGTGGGCTCGACGAATGGGCGATCGGCAACCGCATGCTGACGGCGATGCTCGAAGGCCGCGCCATTGCCGATATTAAGCAGGCCGAGTGGCTGCGCGGCGAGTTGCCGCCCGCCAACTTCCGGGACCAAGCGCTCCGCAGAATCGGCGCTAACGTTCAGGGGTTGGTGGCCGAGTGTGAGCCCCTCTATGTCGGTGACCCGCACACCGAATATGTGTCCGTCGATATTGGCGGAGGTCGCAGGGTGACGGGGACGGTATCGAACATCTATAACGGCGCGTTGGTGCAGTCGTCCTATTCGACGCTCGCAGCGAAGCATCGGATGGAGGCCTGGGTGCGGCTCCTTGCGGTTGCTGCGCATACCGGTGGCGCCACGCGCAATGCGGTCACTATTGGGCGCAATAAGAAGTGGGCAGTCCGCTGCTCGCTCGTTGCTCCCGAGGACGCACACAGTGTGCTGCGCAGACTGGTAGAACTGCGAGATCGCGGACTGAAAGAGCTCCTGCCCGCCGCGCCGAAAACCTTAGAGACCTACGCCAGGTCACGTCGCGAAAATGACGATGCGAAATCCTCGGTGGAGAAGGCAGCGAAGAATTGGGCTAGCGAGTACGGCGAAGCCCGCGACGATGTGCGCCGATATCTCTACGGAGTGGACGCACCTATCGAGGTGTTGACGGCGACGCCGGGAGTCTCCGAGCCCACCCTGTTTGGTGATGTTGCGGTTGCGCTGTGGTCGCCGCTGCTTGATGCGGAGGTCGAGTCGTGACATTCAATCTTGTGGGGCCACTTCCCACCGGTACGACGGTGCTGGAAGCCAGCGCAGGGACCGGAAAAACCTATGTCATTGTCGGTCTCGCCGTTCGGTATGTCGCCGAGGGCGTCGCCGATATTTCCCAATTGCTGCTGGTCACTTTCAGCCGCGCTGCAACGCGGGAGCTGCGTGAACGCACCCGCCAACGTTTCGTCGACGCGGCGCACGCACTGTCCGATCCAGAATCTGCTCGCGCAGGCACCGACCCGCTTCTCGCATTCCTTGCCAGCGGTGAGGACGCCGAGGTGCAGTTGCGGCGTCGTCGCCTATTGCAGGCACTCGCAAACTTTGACGCCGCCACCATTGCCACTACACATGGTTTCTGCGAGCGTTCGCTCGCCGGATTGGGCATCGCGGGCGAAGACGACTCTGATGTGCAGTTCGTTGAGTCGGTCATCGATCTCGCTCAGGAAGTCGCTGAGGACATCTATCTTCAGACCTACGCGAATGATGACTGTCCGCCAGCTTTCGAGCTCAAGGATGCCCGCAAGTTGGCGATCGAAGCGGTCAGTGACCGGCACGCCGTGTTGATGCCGGACGCCGACTCCGAGACCGTCGCCGGGCACAGAGTGAAGTTCTGTGCGGCGGTCCGTGAAGAAGTGGATCGTCGCAAAAAGCTCATGGGTATCCGCGACTTCGATGATCTGCAAGCGCTGCTGCACGGTGTGCTCACTGACCCGCAGCGCGGCGAAACTGCGTGCCGACGTCTGCGTGAGCGGTACTCCGTCGTCCTTGTTGATGAGTTCCAAGACACCGACCCCGTGCAGTGGGGAATCTTCGAGAAGGCGTTCCACGGCAACTGCACGCTGATCCTTGTCGGCGACCCAAAGCAGGCGATTTACGCCTTCCGAGGCGCCGAAGTTCTGAGCTACCTTGACGCTGTTCGTCACGCGGATCGGTATGAAGATTTGGGGACCAACTGGCGTACCGACGCGCCGCTGATAGCGGCACTCGATCATCTGTATGGCGGTGCGGAGCTTGGTCACGCGGAGATCGTCGTGCGTCAGGTACAGGCGCATCATCGCGATCGCCGCCTCAGTGTGGACGGCGATAGTGCCGGTGCACCGCTGCGATTGAGGTATCTGCCGCGTACCGGAATGGGACCTCTGGGTACGAAAGGGTTTCCCTCGGTTGTATTGCCGCGAAAGCGGATTGCGCGAGATGTTGCCAGTGACATCGCGCGGCTGCTGGGTGGGCGTACGTCGCTCACCGAACCGGGCGGTTCACGTCCGATTGGTCCAGGCGATATCGCGGTGCTGACGCGCACGTCCGGACAGATGGAGTTGGTGCGTGATGCCCTCGGGCAGGCGGGCGTCCCGTCGGTGCTTTCCGGGGGGAAAAGCGTCTTCGAAACCCCCAGCGCAGAGCAGTGGTTGTGGGTATTGCAGGCGCTTGAGCAGCCACATCGGATAGACCGGGTGCGGCTTGCGGCGCTCACTCCGCTTATCGGCAAAGACCCGCACGAGTTCGATGCCGACGATGATGAAGCCGTCGGCCGACTGTCTGGGTGGTTGCGCGAATTGTCTGCGATCTTTACCCAGATCGGGTTTGCTGCTGTTGCAGAACGTATCTCGACGGAGACGCAGCTTGAGCGACGCATGTTGGAGCTGCCGTCCGGGGAACGCACTCTCACCGATATTCGGCACCTTGCGCAGCTATTGGGTGAGGTCTCGTCCAATGAGGCGATGGGCGTCGCGGAGCTGATCCGGTGGCTCACTCAGCAGCGTGAAAACCCGGTTATCGCTGGTAGCGATCGCAGTCGTCGGCTCGACAGCGACGCTGACGCCGTCCAGATCATGACGGCGCACTCCAGCAAGGGGCTGGGGTTCCCCGTCGTCTACGTCCCGTATGCGTGGGATGCTGCCGCGCCGTGGAACCCACTCACAAGGTTGCTGCATGACGATGACGGCACCCGCATCCTCGACGTGGGCGGGAAAGATGCAGCCGGGGCGCGGGACCGGGCGAATCGCGCTGAGGAAGAAGACGGCGGCGACGCGTTGCGGCTGCTGTATGTGGCCGCAACCCGAGCCAGGTGCCAACTGGTGCTGTGGTGGGCGCCGAGCGCATCGACCGCACAGTCAGCGCTGCACCGGCTGGTGTTCGGCCGCAGCGGCGGCACCAGCGATATGCCTACCCGGGTCAAAGTTCCCGCCGACGAGCAGGCCTCACGTCACATCGAAGCGTGGGCGGCGCCTGCCGCGGACCTGATTTCGGTGGAACCTGTGTCGACGAGAGCCTCCTCGGAGCCAGCAGGTAGGTATACGCAAGACAGTTCAGACGCGAAAGAGCCTGCCGCAGCTACCTTTACGCGATCGCTTGATCTGGTGTGGCGCCGCACGTCGTATTCGGCGCTCACCAGCGGCGCGCATGATCACGTCGTGATTGCCGATATCGAAGAGCAGGGGATCACCGACGAGCCAGAAGAAGTAGCCGTCACCCTCACCGAATCCGAGCCGGCCACGGGTATTGCTTCGCCAATGAACGCGTTTCCCGGCGGAACCGCGTTTGGCACGCTGGTCCACGAAATCCTCGAACACGTCGACACATCGACCGGAGATTTGGCGGCCGAGTTGACACGGTCCTGCACGGAGGCGGTTGCTGCTCATCTGGCAGATATTGACCCGGAAGCCCTCGCTGACGCGCTGCACACTGTGATGCAGACACCCATGCAGCTGGTACCGGGTCAGTTCACTCTCGCCAGTGTTAGTCCACGAGATTTGCTTCCTGAACTGGATTTCGAGATCCCCCTTGCCGGTGGCGATACGCCGACAGCGCAGGATGTGATGCTGCGCGACATCGCGGTACTCATCGAACGCCACCTCCCAGCCGAAGATCCGCTCGCGGAGTATCCGGAACTGCTGCGCACCGTGGAATCCGCGCCACTACGCGGGTATCTGACGGGCAGTATCGACGCGGTCATCCGCTGCCGTGACGACGTCGGTGGGGCCAGCTACGTCGTCGTCGACTACAAGACCAACCGTCTCGGCACCGGAGATCTGACGACCGCCCACTACACCCGTGAGCGCATGGCGCAGGAAATGATGCACTCGCACTACGTGTTGCAGGCCCTGCTGTATTCGGTTGCACTGCACAGGTATTTGCGGTGGCGCCAGCCCGGGTATGACCCATCCTCACACCTCGGCGGTATCGGCTATCTGTTTGTGCGCGGCATGGTTGGCCCCGAAACCCCAGCCAACGCAGGCGTCTTCGATTGGCGTCCGCCTACGGCCTTGGTGATGGAACTGTCAGATCTACTCGCAGGACAGGAGACGTCATGACCGAGATCCTGATCGCGCAGCGCGGCAAGGGGCTGCTGCGCGAGTTCAATACCTGCGGGGTGCTGACCGCGTCCGACGTCCACGTTGCAGAACGCTTACGCAGCCTCGGCGGTGAATCCAATGACCTTGTGCTTTTCGCAGCCGCATTGGCGGTGCGTGCGGTGCGGTCCGGTTCGGTGTGCCTGGACGTGCGGCGCATGCGCGACGTCACGGTGGAGGATCTGACGGAAGAAGACCTCGCCGCGTTGCCGTGGCCAGACGCTGACGCGGTGGTGGCGGCGCTGCGGGTTAGTCCGCTCGTTCTCGGCAATGGTCGTGAACCGCTCCGGCCACTGCGCCTGGTTGATACCGATGACGGCGAATTGCTGTATCTGGATCGCTATTTCACGCAGGAACAGACAATCCGACACGTCCTCGATGCGCGGATTCAGGATGCGCCCGACGTCGACGAATCGCTGCTCGTTCGGGGGCTCAGCCAGTATTTCAGTGATGCCGCGACGCCTGACCGGCAGCGGATCGCGGCCGCGTTGGCGGTGCTCAAACCCACCACGGTCATCGCAGGTGGGCCGGGAACCGGTAAAACGCACACGGTTGCGCGTGTGCTTGCGTTGATATCTGCGCAGTTCACGACGCCGCCGCGAATCGGTTTGGCGGCACCGACAGGCAAGGCTGCTGCCCGGTTGCAGGAAGCTGTCGACGAGCAGACTCTCGAACTCGGCTTGCCTGAGGGCATTAAGGCGATGACGCTGCACCGCATGCTGGGGTGGATGCCGGGTGGTCGGTTCCGCTACAACCCTGGCAACCGGCTGCCCTACGACGTGGTTGTCGTGGATGAAACATCGATGGTGTCGCTGACGATGATGTGGCGTCTCCTCGAAGCGGTGCGCCCCGACGCGCGTTTGATCTTGGTAGGCGACCCCGATCCGTTGACGTCGGTAGATGCGGGCGCGGTACTCGCGGACCTGGTCGACCGCAGCATGGAAGCCCCCGATGACGGTCGCTTGGCTCGGGTAGTGGCTGCGGACCTTGAGGCGTCCACCGATCCGAACGAGACGGCGCTCAGTGCCCGGGAGTTGGAGCGCCTTCGTGGGGGAGTGGTGCGTCTTTCCCGTGGCCGACGCTTCGGCGGTGCGATCGCCCAGTTGGCGGTGGCGGTGCGTGATGGACGTGATGACGATGTCGTCGAGTTGCTCAATAGCGGCGATCCGGCGCTGTCGCTATCTGCTCCCCAGGACGTGTCGGCGCTGCGCCGTGACGTTATGGAGTCATCCGAGGTGGTGACTCGGTCTGCGGAAGCGGGTGATGCGTTGGGTGCGTTAGCGGGGCTTGAGTCGCATCGATTGTTATGCGCGCACCGTGAAGGCCCGTATGGCGTGGGGCATTGGGCGTTGTTGGCGCAGGAGTGGGTCGCGTCTGCTCAGGGGCGCCGGTTTGGTCCGGACGAGTGGTTTGCTGGACAGCCGCTGCTGGTGATGGCCAATGATTATGAGCAGCGGATCTATAACGGTGATGCGGGTGTGGTGGTGACGCGTCAGGATGGTTCGTTGGCGGTGGCGTTCCCGCGTGGCAGGGAGGCGCGCCTGGTGCATCCAAGTCAGTTGTCGGAGGTTCAGACGGTGTATGCGATGACCATTCACCGCAGTCAGGGCAGCCAGTATGACGCGGTGTCGATTGTTCTTCCTGAGGCTAGGGCGACGTTGTTGACGCGAGAGTTGTTGTATACGGCCATTACTCGTGCGCGTTCACGTGTCCGCATCTTGGGTACCGAAGAGTCAGTGCGAGCGGGTGTTCGTCGCCAAGTTCTTCGTGCCTCTGGTCTGCGCCGCGAAGTCCGCCCGTTCGGCGGATAGGGCTCTGCTCTCACAGGGAAATTATGGATCCACAGGGTCCACGCCCTGGCTGCCAGCCTAGTTGTGAGAGCACAAAAACCCCTGTGAGCACCCCTCACCGTCGACGCAACTTCAACGTGAAGCCCTCAGGCATGAGGGTGAGGCGCTCGGACACTCGCAGGTCGTAGGTGGGGTCGGGTTCTAGATCGTAGCGGCGCAAAATGGTGCCCAACACGATGACCGCCTCATGGATCGCGAACTGGCGGCCAATGCAGGCACGCTCACCCGTCCCAAACGGCTTATAGACATGCGCTGGACGAGCCCGCACCCGCTCCGGCAGAAAATTGTCCGGATCAAAACGCTCCGGATCAGGACCCCACACCCTGTCGCGATGCAAGCCCGGGAGCAGAATGACCACCCAATCGTCCTTAGCCATCGGATACTTACCGGCCAGCACCGTGTCTTCACGCGCAGCCCGCGCATAGGCAGGCGCCGTCGGCCACAACCGCAACGTTTCATCCAGCACCCGACGCACATAGCGCAGTTTCGGGACCTGCGCGAACGACGGCGAACCCTCACCCCACACGTCATCTACCTCAGCGCGTGCCTTAGCGAAAATGTCCGGATTCTGCGACAGGTAGTACAGCGCAAAAGACAAGGCACCAGAGGTGGTTTCGTGTCCGGCAACCAGGAACGTCAACACCTGGTTGCGGATGTTGCGGTCATCGACCCGGTTCTCGTCGCCCTCACGGGTGGCTCGCAGCATGATCTCCAACAAATCATTCGGACGCTCCCCGTCAGGGTTGCGGGAGTAGTCCTCCTGTCGTTCCCGGATGACCGTGTCGACGACGTCAACCAGGTACGCCAACGCGTCATCGTTGCGTTTAGTAGCGCGCGGAAACAGATACTTCCCGATGAGGGGAAGACCCTTAAACGACTGCAACTGTGCGAAACGGAGCCCCTCGACCATCGACGCGACAAAAGGGTGCAGCTGGTCGCGGCGAAACGAATCAAACGAATAGCTAAAGCCAGCGCGACCAATGGTTTCAAGAGTCAACTTCGTCATGTCCGACGACACGTCGACGGCCGTTCCCACATGCGAATCCCAGTGCTCTACAAGCTCGTCCGCTACGGCGACCATCGTGTCGTGGTACGACTTCATGGCGTTCTGGGCGAACGCGGGGTGCAGCAGATTGTGTGCTCGATCCCAGTTGAGTTCATGGTTGTACGCAGTGAAGAGCCCATCCCCGGCAAGCCCGCGCAACGCGTCGACAAACGGGCTCACGTACTTAGCGAACCGCGACTCGTCAGAAAGGTCGGCAACACACTCAGGGCTGGTGGTGAGAACGAAACGGGTCCCGAACAGTGACTGCTCGAAGATGGGGCTGCCAACGTTGCGGCTAGTGCGCATCGCCGCTTGAGTGGGCTTCGACGTCGATATCGCAGTGATGTCACCGACCAGTGGAAAACGGTAGCGCGGGTGGGGAATAACGTCGGGTAGTGGATCGTGGTGCTTCGTCTTTGTTGACATGTGTACCCCCGGATCGGTCATCTATGGATGATGGCTGGTCTCGCTCTAGCCTTTCGGTACTGCAGAACCCCTCTCGTCCTGTGGCGCTGCGTTGCGTGTGATGATCCACCCAAACACTGCCGCGACGGGGAACATCAGCACGCCATACACGGCGGCGGGCACCGCCATGGTGACGTTCGCGAGCAGGCTGACAGCGATGGTGATGGCCAGGGTGCTGTTGTGGATGCCGATTTCCATCGAGCAGGCAATGGACTGGCGGCTGGTGATTCCGAGCTGACGCGGAATGAAGTAGCCGATGGTCAGGCTCAGGATGCAGAAGAGCAGCGTGATGAGGCCGACAGACGCGATGTAGCCGCCAATGTTCTCGCGTTCGGCGACGACGGTGCCGACGATAACCAGGACGAGAACAGCGGCGGATCCGATCCGCACGGGCTTGTCCATCGCGGCAGCGAAACCGGGGTAGAGCCGTCGCACCAGAACACCCAGGGCTACTGGGATCAGCACGATCGCAAAGACTTGAACGACCTTGCCGAACTGGAGGCCCAGCGCGTTGCCTTCACCCGGGTCGAAATATAGGAGCGCAAAATTGGTGACGATCGGCAGCGTAACGACGGCGATAATCGAATTGACGGCTGTGAGTGTCACGTTGAGCGCAACATCGCCGTGGAACAGGTGACTAAACAGATTGGCCGTCGTACCGCCGGGAGATGCCGCGAGCAGCATCACGCCCACAGCGAGTAGCGGTTCCAGATTGAACAACTTCACTAGGCCGAATGCGATGACCGGCAGAATGAGGAGTTGGCACACCAACGCGACCGCGACGGCCTTAGGGTGACGTGCGACCCGGCCAAAATCAGCGACTGTCAGCGACAGGCCCAGCCCAAACATGATGATTGCTAGCGCGACGGGCAAGCCGACGGTAGCGAGGGCTGAGTCCATAGTGCCTCCCAGAAACTTCTAGCTGGCCCTAGCCGTGTCGTGGCAGCTGTGAACAGGCAGCCATGAACTGGCACAGTGCTGGGAGGCTACCGCATTCAATTAGCGTCGACGCCCGTTTTGTGGTGACTCACTTACGGGTGAGTAGCACGCTCACCTCAAAGTGCGTTCTTGTGGGGTTTCGGGGACGTCGGTACGAATGAAATTGCACCGCAAGACTCATCGACGAAAGTGAAGTGCAATGACGAAGGTCCTGGAAATCGTAGCTTCGCCTCGTGGCGAGAACTCATACTCTTCGCAGATCACCAGTGCCTACGTAAGCGAACTTGCTGCGGCCGGCGTGCAGGTGACGACGTGGAACCTGTTTGAGATGGACTTGCCGGAGTTCGGCACGGTCGCGGCGGACGCCAAGATGGCGGTCTTTAGTGGCGCTGAGCAGACGCCGGAGCAGCAGCAGTTGTGGGCGGACTGCAAGGCACTGTTCGATACGTTCGCGGAGTTCGACATGTATGCGATCGCGTTGCCGCTGTGGAATGCGGGTGTTCCGTACAAGTTCAAGCAGCTCGTGGACATCATTACCCAGCCGGGTTGGCTGTTCGGGTTCGATCCGGAGGCTGGCTACAGCGGTCTGCTCGCTGATAAGCGTGCTTTTGTGGCGCTCACCAGTGGCGTGTTCAAGCCGGGTATCGCTCCCGAGTTTGGTTCTGACTTCGCGCAGCCGTTTGTTGATGACTGGCTGCGGTTCGGCGGCATTGAGGACATCACGTACGAGCGTTTCTCACCCACCGTGATGACGGCGGATCCTGCTGCTGACCTGGTTGGTCACATCGATTCGGCTCGGGCCGCAGCGCTTGCGCTTGTCGGCGCGCGCGCATGAATCTGGGGATCTCGGGGACGTATTCGAGCGGGAAAACACTGACTTCGATGGTGTTGTCCCACTACACGGGCATTCCTCGGACGCGGGCTAAAACGATGCGGGAAATCCTTCCCGACGCTGCGCCCGGCAAGACTCTTGAGGAATGCACGTCCGCCGAGTTGATTCAGATGATCGTGGTTCGCCATTCCGATCGGTGTGCTCATGAGCGGCTCCTTGACGGCAATTTCATTTCTGATGGATCGTCGTTGCAGGAGTGGATCTATGGAGCTGTGCGGGTGAAGGTGGGCATTAACCCCAATGAGTCCGCCACGCTGTCTGCTGATGAATCTGTCACGAAGACACCGGAGTTGGCGTACTTCGAAGAAGTGATGGCGGAGTTAGGTAAGGCGTTCAAACGTCATGTGCGCGAGACGTTTACCGCGTTCGTGCATCTTCCTAACGAGCTTCCGCTGTCTGAAGATGGGCATCGCCCGGTGAACGCGACGTTCCGTAACTCGTCCGATCGTCTGCTCATGGAAGTGATGGACGAAATCGGAGTGCCGTACACGGTGATCGGCGGCGATTTGAGTGAGCGCGCTGAGCGGATCGCACGCCACTTTGAGCTTCCTGTCGCGATGCCAGTGCATGAGGCGATCGCTGCGGCGGAGCGCGAGTACGCCTCCCTCGATGTGCGGGATGAGACGCAGCGTCACGCACAACGTTCGGCCTGAGGAACAGGAGTAGCCGTGGTTAAGCAGAACAGTCTGACGCTGATGCGCGTCGCGGCGTACCGGGAACTCGGTGACGCCCGTGAGGTGCTGAAACTGCGTGAGGTGCAGGCGCCGGAGCCCGCTGCCGGTGAGGTGCGGGTCCAGATCAACCTGTCTGGAGTGAACCCTTCCGATTGGCGGGCGCGGCGCGGTGGGCGTCCGTGGGCGGGGGCGGAATGGTCGATTCCCCACTCGGACGGTGTCGGCGTCATTGATGCCGTTGGCAGTGGAGTTGCTGATTCGCGGCTGGGAGAGCGGGTCTGGCTGTGGAATGCGGCATGGAATCGTTCGCACGGGACGGCGTCGCAATACGTATGTTTGCCGTCGCGTCAGGCTGTTCTGCTGCCGGACCACGTTTCCGACGAGTTCGCGGCCGGGATTGGTATTCCGTATATGACGGCCTGGCACTGCCTGCATGTGGATGGTCCGCTTGCCGGTAAGACGGTGCTGGTTACTGGGGGAGCGGGCGCGGTCGGTAACGCTGCGATTCAATTAGCCAAGTACGACGGTGCGTTCGTGATTGCGACGGTGTCTTCACCAGAAAAGGCACGTATTGCGCGTGCGGCTGGTGCCGATGCGGTCGTGAACTACCGAACGTCCACCGATGTCCGAACGTCCAGCGAAGTCGCAGACGACATCATTGCGGCGGCACCGGATGGCAACGTCGACCTGGTTGTCGATGTGGCATTG
>JAAYXN010000127.1 GCA_012515885.1 Rhodococcus sp. (in: high G+C Gram-positive bacteria) | reverse complement strand
AGTGGGACCTCCTGACCTCGGCGGCGGGTTGATGTGTGAAGCTATGGGGGTGAGCAGCATTCAGGTTGCAGACCAGACATTCGTGGCGGCACCTCCCGAGCGAGTCGCTCAATCATTGAATTCGCCGACACGGTGGCGGGCATGGTGGCCGGACCTGACCCTGAGCGTGCGGGAAGACCGCGAAGAAAAAGGCATCCGCTGGACCGTGGACGGACCCGTGGTCGGCACCATGGAGGTGTGGCTTGAGCCGGTGATGGATGGCGCAATAGTGCACTACTTCATGCATGCAGAACCGACCGGAGTTGCCGCCGAGGACGTGGGCAAGCTTGACCTAGCGGCCCTCAATCGTCAGCGCCGAGTGCAGGGCAAACAGATGTCATTCCAGATTAAGAGTCAGCTGGAGGCCGGGCGGGCCGCAGGCGAATCGCCGCGGTAGATCTCACCTGGGAAGTTGTGCGCAGACACAATTCATGTGTGAATATGCGCACACTGTCGTTTCAAGTAGCTGACGGGGTGCAATACCGACAAGCGCCCGACTAGTGCCCAACCGGGCGCTGGTGGTGCCACATTCACGAGAGGAAGCGTTCACAGACATGCCCGATAGGACGAAGAGGTCGATCAGCATCGACGCGCCGCCGGCCAGGGTGATGGACGTGATCGCGGACTTTGAGCAGTACCCCGCATGGGTCGACGCAGCCACAACCGTCGAGATTGTTGATCCGGGCACAGGCGGTCGCGCCAGCCAGGTTCGCTTCGTGCTCGATGCCGGGATGGTCAAAGACAGCTACGAGCTGCGCTACCAGTGGGCGCCGGACGGACTCTCCGTCTCATGGGAGCTGGTTAAGGGTGAGATCCAGAAATCTCAGTTCGGTTCATACAGCTTGGAAGAGGACGCTGACGGCGGCACTACCGTGACGTACGAACTGTCCGTGGATTTGACGATCCCCATGATTGGGCTGTTCAAGCGCAAAGCGGAAAAGGTCATTACCGATACTGCGCTGAAGGAACTGAAGAAGAGGGTCGAAGGCTGACTAGCGACCCGGACCCACGTGCTGAGATGGCACCTTCGGCCCGCGTCCACTTTTACGTAGGCAAGGGCGGTGTAGGTAAAAGCACCATTGCGGCCGCAACAGCGTTGCGTGCCGCGCGTGAGGGCTCACGTGTCCTTCTGGTTTCGATCGATCAGGCGCATTCGCTGACCGAGACGCTAGGAGTGCGGGTATCGGGTGGAGAACGCGAACTCATTGAGACACGTTGGGAAGCAGTCGAACTCGACTCGCTTGCTCTGGTAGCTCACTGGTATTCAAAAGGCGTCGCTCTCGTGCCAGACGCTACTGAACATGAGCATGGTGCGCATTTCGGGGCGTTAGGTCCACAAGAAATCATCGGGTTGCCCGGTGCACAGGAAATCGCTGCCCTCCATCAGGTAGCTGAGTTTGCGCGGTGCGGCGAGTACGACCAGATCGTCGTCGATTGCCCAGGAATCGCCGACACGCTACGGACGCTGTCCGCGCCGTCGATGGCGGGGGATTACCTTGAGCGAATCTGGCCGCGGCACAGCCGGATGCTTGCCCTGAACGCTCCTGATGCACGTGCCGTGCTTGTGGTGACAGCTGTCGAACGCCTTGTCGCAGCACTTGATTCCATCCGTGAACTTCTCGGCGACCGGGAAAGAACCTCGCTGCGTGTGGTGACGTCCACTCAGGCGGCGGCACTGTCGCAGACCCGTAAACTCCTTGCGGCTGCGGCACTGTCAGCTCTGCGTGTTGATGCCGTCATTGTTAACAACGCGTCGGAGTCCCAGATAACTTCATCACTGACGTCGTCAAAGCTGGCATCGTCAGAGCTGTCGGCTTCTACAGCGGGCGACGGCGAGGCAGTTGGCAGCGAGGCAGTTGGCAGCGCGGCAGTTGCTAGCAAGACAGGCGTGCGCGAACTCGTGGGGGCTGCGCCAGGGGCCGTGCTATTGACCGCATCACGGTTGCCCAGCGAACCCGTGGGATTGTCCGATCTGTCACGCATTGCCGCAGAACTGTATGCCGCAGAACCGCAATCGGGGGTCGGTGACCTCGCTGATCTCAGCGACT
>JAAYXN010000126.1 GCA_012515885.1 Rhodococcus sp. (in: high G+C Gram-positive bacteria) | reverse complement strand
CGTCGACGGCAGACAGCACCCGGTAGGTGTCTTCGGAGAAGTCACTGTGGCCGGGGGTGTCGACCAGGTTGATGACGTGGTCGCGATAGCCGAACTGCAGTGCCGCTGACGTGATGGAGATGCCGCGTGCCTTCTCCATTTCCATCCAGTCCGACACTGTGGACTTACGTCCAGCCTTACCGTGCACGGCGCCAGCTTCAGAAATGACCTTGGCATGCAGAGCTAGAGCTTCCGTCAACGTCGACTTACCGGCGTCCGGGTGCGAAATGACGGCGAAAGTGCGTCGACGAGCAGCTTCACCTGCGACAGTGCGATCCGTGGGCTTGCTGGTCCCGTCGGTGGTGGTGCTTTCATCCGAGCCGGGCGCGCTAGTCAACGGAACAGTTCCTTTCGGCAGGCAGTGCCTGTGGGCACAGGGTGGGGGCGTGCGGCGGAAGCGAAATTGATGCGCCGGGCGGTGTAAACGCCGCTTCACAGGGTACTCGGAGAGGGTCGGGATCCATCCTGGACGTGGCAGGAGACGCTCATGAGCAGGTTCACCGAGGCTATGTACATGACCGGCCGTCAGTGTTTGCGTGGGTTGACGACGGGGGAACCACACGAACCTAAACGCCAGACGTGGATGGAGATCCACCAGCAGGCCCGGCACATGGCTGGTGCATTTGAGCAGTTAGGTGTCGGTCATTCCGATGCGGTGGGGGTGCTTGCTGGAGAAACAGCCGATATAGCCCCGGCCTGTCAGGCCATGTGGATGCGGGGTGCCTCTGTGACGATGCTGCATCAACCCACCCCACGCACCGATTTGGACGCCTGGATACGCGATACCGAAGCGGTGATCGGGATGATCTCGGCGCGCATCATCGTTGTGGGTGCGCCGTTCGATGTGGCGACGCCGCTACTGGAAGAGCGCGGTATCCCGGTCGTCACGATGGACCAGTTGCGGCTCGGCCCACAGACCGACCCCTTGGACACGGCAGAATCGGACATTGCGCTTCAACAGTTGACGTCAGGGTCCACCGGGTCACCGAAAGCTGTGCAGATTACGCACGGAAACTTCTACGTCAACGCGATGGCGATGAAGAACCGCGTCAAGTATTCGTTTGACGACGACGTGATGGTTAGTTGGCTCCCTCTGTTTCATGACATGGGGATGATCGGTTTCCTCAGCGTGCCCATGCAGGAGGGCGCGGAGGTCGTCACGATCAGCCCCCTGGAGTTTTTGCGGGCTCCGCTGCTGTGGGCGCAGCTGATGGGCAAATATCGGGGCACGATTACAGCTGCCCCCAATTTCGCGTATTCGCTGCTGGCTCGTCGCCTCAGCCAAGCCGACGACGGCGCCGTCGACCTGCGCACCGTGCGCAGCATGTGGAATGGTGCCGAGCCAGTCGATCCGGACACCATGCAGGCGCTCGCTGACGCTGGCGCCCGCTTCGGCCTGGACCGGCATGCCCTCGCCGGGGTGTATGGGATGGCGGAGACAACCCTCGCGGTATCTGTACCGGAGCCGGGAGAGGGGTTGGGTGTCGATTGCATCGACCCAGATTTCCTGGAATCCATGCACCGGGCGGTGCCGTCGAATAAACCCAACGCGCGGCACTTGGCGACATTGGGTCGCCTCGTGGAAGGTTTGGAAGCTCGTGTTGTGGACGAGAACGGTGAGGAACTCACGCCGCGTGGTGTCGGCATCATCGAATTACGTGGTGGCGCAGTCACTCCCGGCTATCTCACGCAAGACGGACCGCTGCCCGCGCAGGACGATCAGGGCTGGTTCAACACCGGCGACATCGGCTACTTCACTGAGGACGGCCAGGTGGTGGTGTGCGGCCGGGCGAAAGACGTCATCATCATGGGCGGGCGCAATATCTATCCCACAGATATTGAGCGGGCCGCATGTTCGGTGCCGGGTGTGCGGCCAGGAAACGCGGTCGCCGTGCGTTTGAACGCGGGTGACAGGCGTGAAAGTTTCGCTGTGGCAGTGGAAACCAACGCTTTCGAAGACCCGGCCGAGGTATCTCGGATTGAACGCGAAGTTGCACACGCGGTGCTCGCGGAAGTTGATGCCCGGCCGCGTTCAGTGGCGGTGCTGGGGCCGGGAGCTATCCCGAAAACGTCCTCCGGCAAACTCCGTCGCGCCGCGTCCGGCCCACTGTTCTTTGGGTGAATGGTGAAGCTAATGCACCCGGTTTTGCGCGGCCTCAAGGCCGTACTGCAACAGCAGTTCAACGGCATCGGCGGCTTCCTCAACAATCACACCGAGATCTTTACGCTCGGCAGCGGAGAACGGCTTGAGCACATAGGACGCTGGGTCCATGCGGCCCGGTGGGCGGCCAATACCCACACGGGTACGCAGATAATCCTTGGTGGTTAGGGATTGCGAAATTGAGCGCAGGCCATTGTGGCCACCTTCGCCGCCACCGAGTTTGAGGCGGATGGTTCCGAAATCCAGATCCAATTCGTCATGAATGACGACGATGTTCTCGGTCGGAACAGAAAAGAAACGGGCCAGCCCCGCGGCGGCGCGGCCCGAAAGATTCATGTACGAGCGGGGTTTACCAACAATGACAGGGCGGCCAGCTAGACGGCCAGAAACAGTTTCCGCGCCGCTCTTCTTATGCACACTAAAACGCTGACCCATGCGGTCCGCTAAAACGTCCGCGACAAGAAAGCCCACATTGTGGCGGGTCAACTCATACTGCGGTCCCGGGTTACCCAACCCGATGATAAGCGCGGTGTCGTCAGCCATCAGTGTCCCTCACCTTTCACGAGAACGGCGCGTCCTCCATCAAGGAGAACGCGCCGCTCAAACCACTCGTGTGCGGAAAATCAGGCCTCGGCTTCGCCGTCAGTAGCAGCAGCTTCTTCTGCGGCCTCTTCGGTAGCAGCCTCTTCGTCAGCGTCGGCAACCTTCTTGGCCTCGACAACGTTGATGATGAGTGCCTCAGCGTCACCCTGCAGGGTGGAGCCCTTAGGCAGTGCAATCGCGCCAGCGAGGATCTGGGTGCCAGCCTCTGCGCCCTCGACGGAGACCTCAAGTGCCTCAGGGATGTGCAGAGCGTCAGCCTCGATGGAGATGGTGTCCGACTCCTGGGTAACCAGGGTGCCCGCAGCTGCATCGCCGGTGACGGTGACAGGAACGTCGACGGTGACCTTCTCGCCCTTCTTCACGACGAGCAGGTCAGCGTGCTCAATGAAGTTGCGGATGGGGTGGACGACGACCGACTTGGTCAGAGCGATCTGCTCGGTGCCATCGATGTCGAGGGTCAGGACAGCGTTGGTGCCGTGTGCACGCAGGATGGCAGCGAAATCGCGTGCCGGGAGGTTGAGGTGCTGGGGGTCTGAGCCGTGGCCGTACAGGACGGCGGGAACGTTGCCGTCGCGACGGGCGCGGCGGGCAGCACCCTTACCGAACTCGGTGCGCACGGCGGCTGTGAGGTTGTTCTGGTCAGACATGGTGAAACTGCTCCTACGTTTTTCCACACGGTGGTTACTGGCTGGCGTCTTGCCGTCGGGGAGGTGACAGGCGCGCACGGCCAGGAGCGAATCGCTCTGTGGAGCCGTGGTCGCGTCGATCACGGTGTACCGAAGTGGTGCACCCTCGCCGAGACAACTTGAACGACTCTACCCGAAGTTGCTTGTAGACGCTAAGCCAGGTTGTTAGCTGCGGACGACGTCGTGCACGGCTGCCGCGAACGCGTCAAGGTCATCGTCGCTGCAGAAGTAGTGCGGTGATGCCCGAACAACGGAGGGTAGAGCCCGGGCGCTCATGTCGAGCAGCGTCGACATGGATGGGCTGACCGTCACGGTCACTCCGCGCACCGCCAGCTGTTCGCGGACTCGATATGAGTCGATGCCGTCGACGGTGAAGGACACGATTCCGCTGCGTGGCTGGTTGTAGCTGGCGGTATCGCCGTATCCAGGGTCGCGGACCTGGATCCCTGGAATCAGGGTGAGGAGGTCGCGGGTGCGTTCTGCTCGTGATTGCACCGCGTGCTCGACGGCGTGCATGCCGAGGGCAAGGAGATAGTCGGCGGCCGCGCCAAGACCGAGCCGCGCGGCGACGTCGTATTCCCAGAATTCGAAGCGGGACGCGTCGTCGGCGATGCGGTAGCTGCCGGGCTCGGTCCATTCGGCGCCGTGATGATCGATTTCGGCGGGCTCAATGTTGAGGTCTGGGCGGACGTAGAGGAATCCGGTGCCGCGTGGCCCGCGGAGCCATTTTCGTCCGGTGGCGGACAGTGCGTCGACGCGTAGTTCGGCGACATCGAGGGACATCTGACCCACAGATTGGCAGGCGTCAAGAAGTACGAGCGCGCCGTGCGAGTGAGCGAGCTCGGACACTTCCCGCACGGGGTTGATGAGTCCGCTATTGGTGGGCGCATGAACTAGAGAAACGAGGCGCACCCGTTCGTCGAGGGAGCGCTCAAGCGCGTCAAGATCCACGCGCCCGCTGTCATCGCTGGGAATGACGTCGACGGACGCACCGGCCCTGCGGGCACGGTGCAGTACCTCGACGGCGGCACCCGCATATTCGACCTCGGTGATGAGGATGCGGTCCCCAGCGTGGATGGGAACGGACTGGAAGAAGGTGTTCCAGGATCGGGTGGCGCTGTCGGAGAGCGCGATTGATGTGGGTTCGGCTCCGATGAGGGCGCCGAGAGAGTTCTTCACCGCAGCGATGTCGTCGACCCGTTCGGCGGCGGCACGGTAACCACCGACCTCTGCTTCGCGGCGTAGGTGCTCAATGACCGTGTTGAGAACCGGATCTGGGGGCAGCGACGAACCCGCGCTGTCCAGGAAAACCTGACTCTGGCACCCGGGGGTGTCGGCGCGAATCTGGTCGAGATTGAGATCGCCACGTGCGAGCTGTTGTGCCAGCCCTATCTCATCCGGATTCACTGATTCCCCTCCTGCGCGCCCGAGCAGACGCGGTCGTGGTGGGTCACTCGTGAACCCACTTTTGGGTACAGCCTCAACCTTTTATTTACGAGTTTTCGCGGGACATCCGCGGGATTCTCGGTGTGCGGAGCCTACAGTGTCAGGATGCGAACCCGCCTGGACGAGAATATGGAGAGCCTTGTCGGGCAGCTTGCGCACATGTGTGTGGCAAGCGAGACGGCAATGTCTGATGCCACCTTGGCGCTGCTCGATGTGGATTTAGCGGCGGCTGAGCAGGCGATCGGCTGCTCTGATGAGCTTGCTCGTGCCTCAACGGAATGGGAGCTTGCGGCGTTCTCGCTGCTGGCGCTGCAATCGCCGGTGGCCTACGACTTGCGTTTCGTTGTGGGCGGGTTGCGGATTGTCGCGGACATTCAGCGGATGGGCAGCTTGGGTGTGCACGTCGCGAAAATTGCGCGACTGCGCCATCCAGATCACGTCGTGCCTACAGAAGTGCGTGGGCTTTTTACCCGGATGGGCGCTGTTGCTGATCGCCAAGCCGCTCGGTGTGTGGAAACGCTCCGCACACTCGATACCGAATTGGCGGAGCAGCTTTTGCACGGAGATGAAGCGATGGACCAGTTGCACGCTGAACTTCTTGCCACTGCGCGTTCTGATGAGTGGAAGTACGGGGTACAGGCCGCCGTAGATATCACGTTGCTGGGTCGGTTCTACGAGCGTTTCTGCGATCACACCGTGGAAATCGGGCGACGCATCATCTGGATTCAGACCGGCACCGCGCCGAGCTAAGACCGGCCAAAGCCTCGCCGAGGACGACGCTGACGTCGGACAGGTGTTACTGCGCTAGCGGGGCCTCTTGGTTAGGCGACGGCTGCTGCGTGGGAGCGGTGGTATCGGGGTCGGCATACATCGCGGCGATACGCGCCCGAATTTCTGAAGTGCTCAGAGAGCCGCGGGCATTCGAGATTGTGTGTGCGCGGGGTGCGGTGAATTGCATAACTTCGTCATTCCCGTCTGTTCGAACTTTGATACCACCCGCTGGTGCACGCTTTTCACGCCAAAGCGTGAGGCAACTGCATGAGGTGAGTCACAACCAATGTCCGACTTTTCTACCTGATGACCACACCGCTTGGCTAGACCCAAAGACCAAATTGGTACTGAAATTTTCTTCCCCTCACCAGCAGGTTTCTTCATAATTTTCGGTACGGCAGCGAGGGGGAGCCGCGCGATCTACTGTCGGTAACGACGTCTGAGCGACACCCATCCCGGGGAGGTCGAAGTGGCAACAGTTACTACGTCCACAGGCAACGAGCCTGCGGGCAGTCCAGGTGTTCCCAGTGGAGGCCAGCGCGAACGCCCCCGCATCACCTCGCGCGAAGCTGCGCGTGACTACGTGGAGCGCACGTGCTTTTCCCTTGGCCCGCCCCGGCTCATGGGTGCCACGTGCGAATGGCTGACAGCGGCTGCGGATGGCTCGCGCCCCGATCTTGCCGCAGTATCGAAAGCGTTGGGCCCGCACGCGCCGACGCAGATCAATCCGTGGTCGTCGGTAGATCCACTACCGCGCGGCGGCCGCGTCACGATTGATTCCGGTGGGCAACTGGGGATCGCGAGCGCACCGCGTAGCGGGGCGCAGGAGCTGTGTGACGATCTCGTATCTGATCATCGAAAACTATTGGAACTATTGAGTTCTGAAGGCATCAAGCTACTTGATCAAGCTGCCGATGCGGCCCGTCCTCCGCAGCGGTGCCTCGATGATCCCCGCTACCGCGCGATGGAATACCGGTTCGATCAGATTGGTCCGTTTGGAGCGTTGACGATGTGCAGCACCGCTGCCACGCAGATCAGCGTTGATGCGGGCGGCGACACGGAGTCGGTGCAGCGGCGGTGGCATCTTCTGCACGCGATTGGCCCGGCCATGATTGCCGCATTTTCGTGTTCGTCGCAGCTGTATGACGCCCCGGTTGGCGCCTGGGTGTCCCAGCGAATGCGCACCTGGCTTGAGGTGGATACGCCCCGAACATGCGGCACCGCACACAGCCGCGACTACGGTCGTTGGGCTGTGGAAGTGCCGCTGCTGTGTGCACAGCGGGACGGCAGCGACGACTGGCGGGCACCCTACGGAATGTCATTCGGCGACTGGATTGAGCTGGGGGAGAAGTCATTTGCTGGCCGCGCACCCACCGAAGCGGACTTGGATTTGCATCTCATGACGCTGTTTCCGCCGGTACGTCCTACCGGAAGGCTTGAGGTTCGGTATATCGACGCGCAGCCGGGGGACCTGTGGCGGGTGCCGCTAGCGGCGTACGCGGCGCTGCTTTCCGGTCCGGGTGCGATGGCTGAAGCTATGGGCGCTGCCCGGTCCACAGCAGGGCGGTGGAGTGATGCCGCCGAGTTTGGACTCGCTGACCTAGAACTCAGATCTGCCGCGACAGCGCTACTTTCGCTCGCCGCCGCGTACTCCGAAGAACCCGAATTTGTGCGTCTACTCGACACCGCCGCAGAGCGCTGCTGCCGCGGTTTGGCGCCGGGAAGCGAGGATCACGTCTAGAGCTTCAAATCTCTACTAGAAGTTCAGAAACCCTGTGCACCAATAGTTTTCCACCTACCCATTGATCTCAAGGAGAGTGCCACTGTGCGCCGAAGCCAGTTTGCGTCCGTGATTGTCGCCGCTGTTGCCGCGTTAGGTCTGTCCTCAGCGCCAGCCGTCGCGCAGCCGTTCGATTTCGGAAGTTTGGGAACAGGCAGCGGCAGCAATGACGGTGGCGATCCCACGCCGATCGCGCCGCTACCACCGTTGACGGTGACGCCGGTGCTGGAAGGACTCTCCCACCCGTGGGATGTCGTTGAGGCTCCCGACGGAGCGATCCTGACCGGCCAGCGATCAGGCGGACTCACCGTCCGACGCCCCGACGGATCAGTGGGCGCTGTGGCCGCTGACATGAGTGACCTTTTCGCGAACGGTGAGACCGGGTTGATGGGTATCGCGTTGGCGCATGACTTCGCGTCGTCGCGGACGTTGTATATCTGCCAGGGCAGCAATGCTGGCGGGCTGGACGTGCGGGTCGTGAAGTGGACGGTCGATGCCGGATGGACACAGTTGACGCGCGGAGACACCGTCATTGACGGTTTGCCGATCACCGCTAGTGGCCGTCATGGCGGCTGCCGCATCCTTGTTTCCGGCGACGGTTCACTGTTCATCGGCACGGGCGATGCGGCGTTGCCGACAGTGCCGCAAGACATAAATTCGCTGGGTGGCAAGGTGCTCCATGTGCAACCCGATGGTTCGCCGGGTGCGGGAAACCCTGATCCAACGAGCGCCGTCTACACGTTCGGGCATCGCCATGTTCAGGGGCTGGCATTGCAGCCGGGCACGGGACGGCTCTATGGAATTGAGCAGGGCACCAACGTCGACGATGAGGTGAACCTGCTGGTGCCGGGAAGTAACTATGGCTACCGGCCAGACCGGATCCCGGGAATTTACGACGAGTCGGTGCCGATGACTGACCCGGTACGTGTCCCAGGTGCGGTCGAGGCGATTTGGCGTACCGGTTCGCCGACGCTTGCAACGGCAAGTGGCACGTTCGTGACCGGACCGCAGTGGGGTGATTGGGATGGCGCGTTGGTGATCGGCGGGCTCAAGAGCCGCCAACTAATTTTCCTGCGGCTCGCTCCCGACGGCCAGTCTGTGGTTGCTCGCGCCGATGGTTTGGTGGGCGAAGTGGGACGCATCCGTTCCGTGACGCAGGCCTCCGACGGTTCGCTGTTGATCACCACCGACAACTCCACCGGTGACCGGGTTCTGCGCGTCACGCCGCAGTAGCCTGCGCCACGTGGAGGAGGCCGCTAACTCGACAGAGAAGCTGCCATGCCAGTGCTCAGCAGCTAGCGTGATGCCGCGATGCGGGCCTTCTCCAACGCGGCCAAAGTCCGCAGAATCGTCGCCTTCTGGTTTTCCAGATTCTTCAAACGAGCCTTCGCTGCCAAACCGGAAGAATCACCGACTAGGGAGATTTGGGCGTCAATGGCGCTCATTTGATCGAGCAGCCCGGTAACGCGAGCTTCCAGTGCAGCAATGTCGACGGCGTCGGTGCGCACCGGTGACGGGGCAGGAGCGGCCTTCGTGGCCGGGCGTGCGGCTGTCGTGCGGGCAGGCTTGGTGCGGGTGGCTGCCACCGCGGAGACGTCAGTGTCGGGACGCTCAATGACGCCAGCAGCCCGCGGGCGCAGCGCCTTGCGTACTTCAGCCGGGTCGGGAAGCTGCGGCAGTCGAATGTCGTTGAGGGCGCGTCGCGCATCACGCGCCCCGAGACGGTGCTCGTACTCTTCATCGTCGTCGGACTGGAGCGTTCCACCGATGGGGCGCAGTCCGTACATTCCGACGAACTTGCGCGCCTCGTCAATGATTTCTTCGTGACCGCGGCACGTCGCGCAACGTGGCTCGTTTCGGTACATCTCGACGGTGTCGCTGCCGCCGCACCACACGCAGGTTCCCGGAGTCCAACGGCGAGGATTACGAATAGCATCAATATCGGTCGAACCGGAAAGGGTTGAATCCGAAAGAGCTGTACTCGAACGATCAGTGGAACCAGGAAGCGTTTGCGCGTCGATCACGAGCAGCCAGAGTAGGGGATGCGTGAACGCGTCCTCACACCGGGGTGACGTCCGCGCAATTCGCGTGACGCAGATCATTCACCTGGGGGTATGGGTGCGCAAAGTCTTGTGCTACACGGCGTTTGAGAGTCTGCAGGGGAGGCGGCCGCGGCTACGCGCTGGCAATTATTTTGCTGTATCCGCTCCGCCAATGTGGGGGTCGTAGATACGCAAAAACGGGGTGGAATGCCCAGGAGCATTCCACCCCGCTTGTGCGGAGGTACCGCGGTACTGCTTTTACGCGTGGCCGATTTATGCGTGACCGATTTATGCGTGACCGTTGAAGAGCGAAGTCACCGAGCCATTCTCGAAGACTTCCTTAATCGTGCGAGCAAGCAGCGGGGCGATAGACAGAACCGTCAGCTGAGGGAACTGCTTGGACTCGTCGATCGGCAGGGTGTTGGTGACGATGACTTCACGGGCACCGCACTCGGCCAGACGGTCGCGTGCCGGGTCGGACAGGACGCCGTGCGTCGCGGCGATGATGACATCACCGGCGCCAGCTTCCTTGAGGATCTTCACGGCGCCAGCGATGGTTCCACCGGTGTCGATCATGTCGTCAATGAGGATGCAGGTGCGGCCATCAACGTCACCGACGACTCGGTTGGACTTGACCTGGTTCGGTACCAGTGGGTCGCGCGTCTTGTGAATGAACGCCAGCGGTGCGCCGCCAAGAATGTCGGCCCACTTCTCGGCGACACGCACACGGCCCGAGTCGGGGGAGACGACGGCGATGTTCTCGGTGCCGTAGTTCTCGCGGATGTACTCGGCGAGCTGCCCCTGCGCGTGCATGTGATCAACGGGGCCGTCGAAGAAGCCCTGGATCTGATCGGTGTGCAGATCGACGGTGATGATGCGGTCAGCACCGGCAGTCTTGAGTAGGTCCGCGATCAGACGTGCCGAGATCGGCTCGCGTCCGCGGTGCTTCTTGTCCTGACGCGCGTAGGGGTAGAACGGCAGGATTGCCGTAATGCGCTTTGCTGATCCACGCTTGAGCGCGTCGATCATGATGAGCTGTTCCATCACCCATTCGTTGAGAGGTGCAGGGTGGCTCTGCAGTACGAAGGCGTCGCAGCCACGTACTGACTCCTCGAAGCGGACGAAGATTTCCCCATTCGCGAAATCTCGAGCGGTCTGCGGGGTAATCCGCACGTCGAGTTCCTTCGCGACCTGCTCGGCCAGCTCAGGGTGCGAGCGACCGGCGAAGAGCATGAGGTTCTTCTGGTTGTCGATCCAGTTCGCGGTCACTGCTTGTTGCCGTCCTTCTGTTCTTCGTGGTGATGCTCATTGGCGTGTTCTGCCTGAGGGGTGGGTACGTCCGCCGCGCGAGCTGCTGCTTCCGCCG
>JAAYXN010000125.1 GCA_012515885.1 Rhodococcus sp. (in: high G+C Gram-positive bacteria) | reverse complement strand
GCACGCTTCCCAGCCGACCAGAGTGCGATTCGGCCCGAGTACGTGCCCGTTCGGGCAGAACTCAGGCGGCACCTCGACACTCCTCATCCACCAATTTTCGCACACACGTTCGAGTCGCTGATACCATGAACGCAAGTCGCCTCGCTGGGAGGGAAGCCCGGCGAGGTGACCTTTCGCATGCCACGATCCCCCTGCGTCGGAGCACCCGGCGCATCACCGAGGCACAAGATGAGTGCGCTTCAACATTCTGGGAAGTACCTGCTGCCCGCGCCGCGTAAGACACGGAATGGGCGCGGCGAATGAACCTCACGCTCCAGCTAGCTGCGGCGTGGCAGGTGATTAACGTCCCAGTTGAACACCTGCCACGCCACCCCACCTCACGGGCGGGATCCCGGCAAAACACGAGTCAATCGGTGACCAAACCGTCGTCGCGTTCCGGGCGGGCCAAAGCTGCGGGCCACACGGACACTATAGCGCCGGCGGGCCAATCCCACATCTGCAGGAGCCGCTTTGTCCGACAACGAAGTCGAAGCCATGACCCCCGCCGAACTTCGTGTCGTCCGCGAGCACCTCGGCCTGACCGGCGACTGGATCGCTGACCACTTGCAGGTATCGCCGCGCACTGTCCGCCACTGGGAGGACGGCAAATACCCGATTCCCGATCGCATACGCATCGCGATCGAGCAACTCGAGCAAACGACGGCCGACGTTGTCGGTGCCGGCGTCGACGCGTACCGCGATATTCCCGATCCTGCCACCGTGCCGCTGATCACCTACCGCACGGACGCCGACTACCACACCCACCACCCGGAGGTGAGCTGGCCGGCATCGTGGCATCGGGCCGTGTGCGCCCGCATCGCCGACGAAGTCCCAGGATTGACCATCGACTACTGGCTACCGCGAGCTGGTAGCCCGGAATGCACCTGATGCGGCGCGGCCGACACTTCCCACCGAACCGCACCGAACGGCGGACACGCGTTTTGGGTGGACACGAGCAGAGATAACTATCCGCATACATTCGTACACACCATTGTCGACGACAGATGAGGACCAAACCATGACTGAAACAGAGGTGATCGACCGATACGGCGTGTGGGGTTCGCACCCCGATTATCCGCCCGCGGCCTGGCAGTACGAAGTATCCAATGGCGACACCCGCCACGGGTACTGGGCATGGGTGGTGGCCGAAATCGATATTGCCGCAACCTGATCCACACTGCAACCAAACCCTGAGGGGCTTGTCCTGGGACTTGCACAACCCAGTCCGATTGATGATCGGCGACAGGACGCATCCCGCAGGGTGCCGGGAAGAACTCGGGCAGCCCGGACGTGGCGGGGCGCAAGTGGGTCTGCGAGACGTAAACTCCGGTCATGGGCGACGTTCACATGCAGCAGGATTCGAACCGTGTATGGATCGCGGCTGGTGGATACTGCTCACGGTGCACCACCTGGTACGGGTGTCCTGGCTCGGGATCTGCGATCAGCGTGTGGCGTGGGGCCGTGCATTTGGTGCGGTGGTGGTGGTCGCATTCGGTGACCCGAACCTGCGCCGCGACACCCCCGGCTGGTGGAAGTGTGGGACCGTGCCCCGACCCGGGAGCGCCGGAATGGTCCCGCACGTGCGTAGATTGGCCGATGCGCACCTGGTCGTTCAACTGTCGCGAGTGCGGCGATATTCGCCTATGCGCGACAGAGGAAGACCTGGGTAGGACCAATGCCGCGCATACCGCGCAGGCCTGTCAGTCCGAATCAGATCTGTTGCTATGCCAAGAACTGTGGGATATGCCCTGAGAACGTCTGCGTTGAGCCTGAGCACTGCGCTGAGAATCGCTGCGCTGCGCTCTGCGGCGTGAGTCCGGCGCCGGCGTGCGGCGACGCGGGTCCGGAGCTGGAGCTCGGCGACGCGGCGTGGAGTCGTTTCGGG
>JAAYXN010000001.1 GCA_012515885.1 Rhodococcus sp. (in: high G+C Gram-positive bacteria) | reverse complement strand
TCGCGATGTACAAGCTGCTCAAACGGATTCATACCGGCGTTCCGTCCGGGCTGGCAGAGTTGGCCCAACTCGGCCGATCATTATGGGCGCGGCGTGCCGAGATCTTGGCCTACTTCGACACCGGCGCCTCCAACGGACCCGTCGAAGCGATCAACGGCCGCCTGGAACACCTCCGCGGGATCGCGTTGGGCTTCCGCAACCTCAACCACTACATCTTGCGGTCACTGATCCACTCCGGCGGCCTGGCAGAACACCTCCATGCACTCTGAAACCGGAAGAGCCGCTATCAGCGGCCATGTGCGTGACCCCGTAGGCATCGATACTTCGCTGTCAACGTTCTACGGTCGCTGCGTCCAATCGCGCCGCTGCTTCGTTGAAATCGTTCGGTGCCTCCATGTTGATCATGTGACCGATCTGCGGCAACACCACGAAATCGTGCAACCGACCGCGCTGCTGCAGGCGTTCGGCGAGATCAATGGAATGAACCTCGGGTGTCAACTTGTCGGCAGAGCCCACGATCACTGTCGTCGGAACCGCAAGTGAGTCGACTCCTTTGCTGACGTCAATGGAGGCCAGGACCTTGCCCCACATTCCCCGCACCGCAGGGGGGCAACGCAGCACTATGTCGGAACACTCCGCTACAACGTCGGCCGACGCGTGCGGGCCCATCGTCCCGTATTTTACCAAACGTCGGTTGAAACCAGTGTCAAGCATCTCCGGTCCCGCGATGGCGAGCCCGGCTGCGAAGGCTCGCTCCAATGAGGCGCGGAGTCGACGTGGCGACCTAATTAACGTCGATCTACTCACCAACTGGGAGGGTCCAGTGCTCGCCAAGACGGCACCACGGGCTAGGAGGGGCACCGACTCCGGGTGCTCGGCAGCCCAACCCATGATGGACATCCCGCCCATACTGTGACCGGACACCAACGCCTTACGACCCGACGTGACGACCGCGCGCAAGACCGCCTCGAGATCGTCGCCGAGCAACGACGAAGAGAAGGGGGCGCGACCCCGGTCACTCCAGCCATGTCCTCGTTGGTCATATACCACCACACGGTGTGTGTTGGCGAAGTGTTCGATCTGAGGTCTCCAGAACCGACCCTGGCAAGCCCACCCGTGGCTGAACACCAACAGCGGCGCATCATCACCCAGCCCGTACTCCTCAACGAACAGCCTTGTGCCGTCACTAGAGAGAACCTCCCGCGACCGCGGCGACAACAGGCCAGCTCCCGAAGAGTCAGAGGTCATCGAGTCAGAGGTCATCGAAGCTCACCGTCACAGCGTCGGTGAGCGGAAGTGCCTGGCACGCGAGTCGCTCACCGTCCTCAATGTCATCGTCGACGAGGATGTTGTTCTGCACCATGTCGACATCACCCTCGATGAGCTTGCACACACACGCGCTGCACGCGCCCTCTCGACACGAGTACGGGGCGTTGTGCCCTCGTGAGAGCAGCACATCGAGCAGCGGCGTGTTACGTGGCCACTCCGTGGTGATGCACTCTCCGTTGAGGTAAACCGTGGCGGTAGCTACACCCTCATCGTCACTGAGTCGACGCAGTGTGGCGGTGTCGAACGGGTCACCCGCCAGCGACTGGAACACCTCCCGATGTACATCCGAATGGTCCACTCCACACGCGGTGGCAGACCTTTCCACCAGATCCATGAAGGGGGAAGGGCCGCAGGTGAAGATCACCGATCCCTTGTGATCACGAATAATCTTCTCGACAGCCTCGGATGTGGGGATCCCGTTCTCCGACTCAAGCCAGTCGACCAAAGTGAACCGCTCGGGGAATTCGGATCTGATCTGCTGAAGCTGGCGCTCGTACATGATCGAATCGGCGTCAAGGTTCGCGTAGAACAGGACGACTTCCCCACTGCCCGACACCAGTGCCGACTTCACCAGCGACAGGATCGGCGTGATGCCGCTTCCGCCGGCGAAGAAAAGCATGTCGACGTCGAGGCTCTTAGCGGTAAACTTTCCCGACGGCGTCAGTACGGTCATTTCCATGCCGACGGAGACGTTGTCGCACAACCAGTTTGACGCGTATCCCCCAGCGGTGCGCTTCACCCCGATCTCGAGGCGGAAGTCATCGACATGAGGTGAACTGCTCAGCGAATAGCATCGTGCGACGTGGCCCGTCTGGTCGGACGGGATCTTCAGCGTAATGAACTGCCCGGGTAGATGCTTGAAATCGTCGACGATCTCGTCAGGCACTTCGAAGGCGATGCTCACCGAGTCCTTGGTCTCTTGCACGACCTCCGACACGGTCAGCGTCCGCGATCGCGCGGTGGTGCCCGGCCGATTCTCCTGCTCGACGGTCATTTGATGATTCCCCGCTTGCGAGCGAAGGCGTAGCCCGCGCGGGTGATAGGCGCAGAGATGTCCTGGTAGCGCGGACCCACAACGCGTGCGACAAAGTCGAAGCCCCGTGCGTCTGCGCCGATCAGCACTCGGGGCTTCTTCTTGTCCATTCCCTTGAGGATGGTGGACGCCGCTTTCTCCGGAGTGGTCCTGGCGATGCTGTTGAACATTGTGGCAATGGTGGCGGTATCTGCCCCCATATCGGATACACCCCGAGCGTTATTGACGATATTTGTCTTGACGCCGCCGGGGTGAACGCATGTCACTGTGACCGGATGCCGACTGATCTTCATCTCTTGGCGAAGCGCTTCGGTGAAGCCACGCACACCGAACTTGGCGGCGTTGTAAGCACTTTGACTGGGAATACCGACCAGACCGAAGACGCTGGAGGTATTCACCAGATGACCATCACCGGAGGCGATCAGATAAGGCAGGAAGGCCTTCGTCCCATTGACGACACCGCCGAAATTGATACCCATCAGCCAGTCAAAGTCCTCCCAAGACATGTCAACAACGTCGGCGCCGAGGGCGACGCCGGCATTGTTGAACACCATGTTCACGCACCCGAAAGATGACTGGACGCTGTCTGCGTAATCCTGGACCGCGGCACGATCTGCCACGTCCAACACGGCGGTCTCGACGGTCGCCCCATGCGCGGTACGGCACATAGCCGCCGTCTCCGCGAGATGCACCTCGTCGACGTCGGACAAGGAAAGGCTGGCCCCGCGTGCGGCAAGTTGAAGCGCAAGGGACCGGCCGATCCCTGAAGCGGCTCCCGTGACGACTGCGACCTGGTTCGCATAGTTATCTGTTGTCGAACTACTCACTGTTGAATACTCACTTCTCGATGACCTACGGCTGGGTTGTCAGGCGATCTCGTACTCGGCGGGCTTGAAGTCCTTCGTCGCTCGCCAGTACTGCCAGGTGAACCCGGGCCACACCGTACGGTTGACACCCTGCGAGTCCAGATACCAGCTCGTACACCCGCCGTTGGTCCATACCCCCTTGGCGAGCTTGTGCTGAATGTTCTTGTTGAAGTGTTCTTGAACCTCGGGCCGCACATCTACACGCTGCGCTCCGCGACTGTCGACGGCGTCGATGGCCTTCATGATGTACTTGATCTGCTGCTCGATCATGAATACGACAGAGTTGTGTCCAAGACCTGTGTTGGGCCCGAGCAGGAAGAACAGGTTCGGGAAGCCCTCGGTGGTGATGCCGAGGTGGGTGTTGATGCCCGTCCGGTGCCAGTGCGACGGCAAGTCTTCGCCCCGGGCGCCCTTGAGCGCGAGTTGATCGAATCCGTCTGTGACATGGAACCCTGTGGCGTAAATGATCACATCGACCGGATGCGACACGCCGTCAGCGGTGACGATCGAATCCGCGGTAACTTTTTCAATCCGATCACTGATCACTGTCGTGTTGGGCGCGGCGAGTGCAGGGTAGTAGTCGTTCGATCCCAGGATGCGTTTGCATCCGATGCGGTAGGACGGCATCAGCTTTCTGCGTAGCTCAGGGTCGGCGATAGAACGCTCGATGTTCCATTTCGCCACCTTTTCGATTGGTCGCATAAGGTTGGAGTGGCCGTTGAGCCCGAAGGCCAGGCTCTCTGCGCCCCAGTAGACCGACCACCGAGCGAGGCGGCGTGTGATAGGGATCTTGCTGAGCACGGTCCGAAGTGCCGTCGGCACCGCGAAGTTCTTGCGCGGAAGTACCCAAGCCGGGGTTCGCTGGAAGACCGTGAGTGTGCCGGCCTCCTTCTGCACGAATGGCACGAACTGAATCGCGCTGGCACCGGTGCCAATGACGGCCACCCGCTTGCCCTGGAGATCCACCGTGTGGTCCCACTTCGCCGAATGGAATGCCTGGCCGGCGAACTCATCGATTCCGGGGATGTTCGGATAGTTCGGGATGTGCAGAGCGCCGACACCGGACACGACGTACTGCGCGATGTACTCCCGGCCCGACTCGGTACGCAGGTGCCACCGAGATTCGGACTCACTCCAGTATCCGGAGACCAACTTCTGCCCAAAATGGACCTTCTGAGTGACACCACGCTTGTCGGAGATCTCTTTCAGGTACTGCTCGATTTCGGGCTGCGAAGACCACACCTTCGACCAACTACCGCGGCTCTCGAACGAGTAGGAGTACATCAGTGACGG
>JAAYXN010000124.1 GCA_012515885.1 Rhodococcus sp. (in: high G+C Gram-positive bacteria) | reverse complement strand
TGCCGATTGCTGGAATCGTGTTTGCCCTCGACGGGGTGCTGCTCGGTGCCGGTGATGTGAAGTTCCTGCGGAACGCAACGTTGACCTGCGCACTTATCGGATTCTTGCCGATGATCTGGTTGTCCCTTGTCTTCGGTTGGGGGCTCGTCGGAATTTGGACAGGTCTCGCGTTGTTTATGACGCTGCGTATGGGTGCTGTCTTGTGGCGGACTATGTCTGGCCGCTGGGCGGTGACAGGTACCGACCTGCACGCCCGTACGGACAAGGGTGCTGGGAGGATGAAACGGTGAGCGCGAAACTGTTGGCCGTCAGCGATATTCATGTTGGCCATCGTGGAAACCGGCCGGTGACGGAAGAGATCTACCCGGATTCGCCGGACGACTGGTTGATCCTGGCTGGCGATGTCTCGGAGAAAACCGATGACATCCGCTGGGCACTGGAATTGATGGCCAGCCGCTTCTCCACCGTGATCTGGGTTCCCGGTAACCACGAACTGTGGACGACTGCGAAAGATCCGGTGCAGATGCATGGTGCGGCGCGCTACGACTACCTCGTCGCGATGTGCCGCGAGATCGGTGTGATTACCCCGGAAGACCCTTACCCGGTGTGGAACGACGCGGACACAGGTCCGGTGACCCTCGTCCCGATGTTCTTGCTGTACGACTACTCGTTCTTGCCGGTCGGCGCGCGCACCAAGGCGGAGGGGCTAGAGATTGCGCGCGGAAAGAACGTGGTGGCTACGGACGAGTTCTTGCTCTCCAGCGAGCCTTACGCGACACGCGAAGCCTGGTGTCAGGCGCGTCTGGACTACACACGTCAACGCTTGGATGCACTCGCTCCCGGCACCCGCACGGTACTGATCAATCACTTCCCGCTGGTACGTGAACCCACGCAAGTCCTGTGGTACCCGGAGTTTGCGCTGTGGTGCGGCACGACCGCAACCGCGGATTGGCATACCCGCTACAACGCGCTGTGCTCAGTGTATGGGCACCTGCATATCCCGCGCACCACCTACTACGACGGCGTGCGCTTTGAAGAAGTGTCGCTGGGATACCCGCGTGAGTGGGGTCGACGTGGTCTGCCGGAGAAATTGTTGCGGCAAATCCTGCCCGTTCCGGAGTACCCGCCGGGGTCGCTCAACAAGTGGGGCGGACACTTCAAGGTCACGCCCGAGCAGGAAGCGGAAGTGGAGCGCATGCATGCGAAGCGAGCAGCGGAAGGTAAAGGTCGAGGACGCGGATGATTGAACGCATTCTGATTCCGGGTGTCAGCTCCGCGGAGCTATTCGAGGACCCGCCGGGATTGCTTCCGCATCCGGGGGAGCAGCATCTCGTTGCGAAGGCGGTCGAGAAGCGACGCCGTGAATTTGCGGGCGCCCGGCACTGTGCACGTGTGGCGATGGAGAAGCTGGGGGTGCCTGGCGGGCCGATTCTGAAAGGCGAGAAGGGCGAGCCGCTATGGCCCACTGGTATCACCGGCAGCCTTGCACACTGCGATGGATACCGCGCCGCGGTCCTCGGTCACACCATGGCGGTGCGGTCCGTCGGTATTGATGCCGAACCGCACGCCGCGCTCCCGGACGGCGTTCTGAACTCGGTGAGCATTGAGGCTGAACGTACGTGGCTGTCGAGCGCGTCCGCAGACGTGCATTGGGACCGCGTGTTGTTTTGTGCGAAGGAAGCCACCTACAAGGCGTGGTTTCCGCTGACCAAACGTTGGCTCGGTTTTGAAGACGCGCACATCACTTTCACGCGCGACGCAGGCAGCACCGACGTGCAGATCGGTAGCTTTCAGTCGGAGCTGCTGATTTCTGGAGAGACCGTCAGCGGGCCTCCACTGTCGTCGTTTGAGGGACGGTGGATGGTCAGTGGTGGCCTGATCGTCACCGCGATCACCGTTCAGTAGAGCGCCCTGGCAGAATCGAGCCACGTGTCCGAACGTGAAAAGCCTTCTTCCGGTCTTGTTGGTGCCGGCCTGCTCATCGTCGATAAAGATGCGGGGATGACCAGCCACGACGTCGTGGCTAAAGTGCGCAAGTTACTCAACACCCGCAAAGTCGGCCATGCCGGCACGCTTGACCCGATGGCTACGGGCGTCTTGGTGCTCGGTATCGAGCGGGCCACGAAAATGTTGGGACTGCTGTCGTTGACGACGAAGGCCTACACGGCAACGATCCGGTTGGGTCAGTCGACAACCACCGACGACATGGAGGGCGAGATTCTTTCGGACGCCGACGCGTCGGGGGTGACGGACGAGCAGATCGCCGAGCAGGTCGCGCTGCTGACCGGCAAAATTTTGCAGGTACCGGCCGGTGTGAGCGCTATCAAAGTGGACGGTCAGCGCGCGCACGCCCGAATCCGGGCTGGCGAAGAAGTCGAACTCGCGGCGCGGCCGGTGACAGTGTCACGGTTCGAGGTGGCGGCGCGCCGCACCGAGGGCCAGTTCGTCGATCTGGACGTCGAGGTGGAGTGCTCGTCCGGAACGTATGTGCGCGCGCTGGCGCGTGATCTGGGTGCCTCGCTCGCTACCGGTGGGCATCTGACCGCTTTGCGGCGTACGCGGGTGGGCCCGTTCACTCTTGAACACGCCCGCACTCTCGCTGAGCTGGCCGATAATCCAGCAGTGAGCCTCGACATCGATGCGGCCGCGCACACAGCTTTTCCGCATCGACAGATCAGTGCTGAAGAAGCAGAGTCGATCAGCCAGGGTCGATGGCTTGAACCTATTGGTATGAAAGGTGTTTACGCTGCGATTGATCCGCAGGGTCACACCATCGCGCTCCTTCAGGAAAAGGGTCGACGAGCTAGCTCGGTCATGGTGGTGCGGCCCGCGACGCTGCGTGACTAAGCACGCGCTACCCGACCAGATAGTGCTACACGAGCCAAATGGCTTGTGCAGCCGGATCACCGAGGTCGATGGTGGCGTCATCGTCACCGATACGCACACAGATAGTTCCTGCGAAAGCACGTCGTTCCAGAACCTCGACGCGCACGTCGAGCGCCACACCCATGGAATCGAAATAGCGCAGCATCTCCGGATCTGAATCAGAGATGCGGGCGATACGGCCACTCTCGCCGCCAGAGAACTCGCTGAGCTGGCGGGCTGGGGGAGTGGGAACAGAACCGTCGACGGCGGGGATCGGGTCACCGTGTGGGTCGCGTTCGGGGTGGCCGAGTTTGGCGTCCATCCGCGAGATCATCAGCTCGGACACGGCATGCTCAAGGATTTCTGCTTCGTCGTGAACCTCGTCCCAGCCGTACCCCAACTCGTTGACCAGGTACGTCTCGATGAGACGGTGCCTCCGCACCATGCTGACCGCCGCGACGCGACCGGCTTCAGTGAGCTGGATGGACCCGTATTTGGCGTGATCAACCAAGCCCTGGTCGGCGAGCTTGCGGACAGCCTCGGACACCGTCGATGCGGAGACCCCAATTTTCTCGGCAAGGAGTTTGGTGGACACTTTCTCCTCACCCCACTCCTGCACCGTCCAGATGGTTTTCAGGTAGTCCTGCGCAACGTGGGTCAGCGTGTCAGTAGCTGTCTCTGGGGCAGAGTCTTGGCCGGTGGAGGGATGTTCGTTGCTGTGCGGGCTCACATTGTGAGCTTAGGACACGGAGGTGGTGTTCCATGCAAACCGGGACATAACCCACCAGGAGACTACGGCGAAACCAGGTCGAAATCGCGACGTAGACCGATGCGATTTCGGCGTAACTCAGCCATCCCGACGTGACCATCTCGCGCTCACGTCGTAGGCTTCACTATGTGCTGAGATGGCGTGGTCTCGATGAGGTTCCTGCCGACTGGGGTCGGTGTGTGCTCACGATCGGCGTTTTCGACGGTGTCCACCGCGGACACGCGCAGTTGATTAGTCGAGCAGTAGAAGCCGCCCGTAGACGCGGAATCCCCAGTGTCCTTATGACTTTCGATCCGCATCCCATGGAAGTGGTGCGCCCAGGTAGTCATCCGGCTCAATTGACGACGCTGGCGCGCCGAGCCGAACTTGCCGAGGAACTGGGCATTGACGTTTTCTGCGTCATGCCGTTCACCTCAGAGTTCATGAAGCTCACGCCCGAGCGCTACGCCCACGAAATTCTCGTTGAGCGGATGCATGTGGCGGAAGTCGTGGTCGGCGAGAACTTCACGTTCGGCAAGAAGGCCGCGGGCAACGTGGATTTGCTGCGCGCCATCGGCACTCGATTCGGGTTCGCTGTAGACGGAGTCACCCTGCTCGGCGAGCACGCAGTGACGCTGTCCTCGACGTACATCCGCGCCTGCGTCGACGCGGGCGATATGGAAGCTGCCAACGAAGCATTCGGGCGGCCACACCGCCTTGAGGGCGTCGTCGTCCACGGTGACGGCCGCGGCAAACAGCTCGGATACCCCACCGCCAACGTCGCACCGCCCATGCACTCAGCGATCCCCGCCGACGGGGTGTATGCGGCCTGGTTCACCGTCCTTGGTCACGGCGAAAAACTTGGCAGCGTCATCCCAGGCGAGCGCTACATGGCGGCAGTCTCCGTCGGCACCAACCCCACATTCTCTGGGCGTGCACGCACCGTCGAGGCATTCGTGCTCGACGGTGAAGCGGACCTTTACGGCCAGCACGTTGCGGTCGATTTCGTCGCGCGTCTGCGCGGGATGGTCAAGTTCAACTCCGTCGACGACCTCATCACACAAATGGGTGAAGACGCCATCGATGCCCGTCGTCGATTGGCAGCGAGCGAAGCGTAGTTTTCGACCCTCTACCTGCTTCTGGTAGGATGCTCGGTTGGTGTGTGCTGCGGTTCGCGGTGGCTGCGCCGAGTTTCGATCCTTGCACGCGAACGTCATCACCAGGAGTGAACACGTGGCACTGACCACTGAAGAGAAGAAGGCAGTTCTTTCCGAGTACGGTCTGCACGAGACCGACACCGGATCCCCCGAGGCGCAGGTCGCACTGCTGACCAAGCGCATCGTTGGACTCACCGAGCACCTCAAGCAGCACAAGCACGATCACCACTCACGTCGTGGTCTGCTCCTGCTCGTTGGTCGCCGTCGTCGTCTGCTCAAGTACGTGCAGAAGGTTGACATTGCGCGCTACCGCACGCTCATCGAGCGTCTGGGTCTGCGTCGCTGACCTGCGTCAGGTCTAGCGTCGTTGACGCTGTCTGAAGCTTTGCTGGTGGCCCGTCTCCCCGCGGAGACGGGCCACCGCTGTTTCTCTGCTCGGTGGGGGCAGATTCATTTGGGGGATGGGGGAATCTCGGACACGACCGTTTGAGACGCGGCATGGCCCGTGTTTTCACTGGACTTTCGGGCTCAACTGGTAGTGTTCGTGAGGGTTTAACAACCTAGTAATTCTCGGACCCGTTCACTGGTCGGTCCTCGGTAGTGGTTGCCGGATGTCGCAGATGTCCTCGATAGATGGATGTCGCAGATGCCCCTTTGGTGGCATCGCCCGGCCTCCCGGCAACTTCGATCGATGGCCGCCACAGCCGCAACTGTCGCTACCGCGCATACCGCTGGAGCGTCACGTTCATTCTGCTTGGAACGGTCCGAAAGACGACGAAGAGAAAAGACGAAGATGACAGAAAATGCAGTAGTCGAGATCGACGAGGGTGTCTACGAAGCCACCGCCGTCATCGACAACGGCAGCTTCGGCACCCGCACCATCCGCTTCGAGACCGGCCGTCTGGCC
>JAAYXN010000123.1 GCA_012515885.1 Rhodococcus sp. (in: high G+C Gram-positive bacteria) | reverse complement strand
TGCCGGAAACACTGCTGCCGGGCGCCAGCGTCACGCTGACCGGCGCGTACACCGTGCCGAACGACAACCCGCCGGACTCCGTTGCGAACACCGTGACGGTGACGGGAGCCGGTGTGAGCACGCAGGACGACTACTACTCCGACAGCGCGTCGGTTTCCGTGGCGGTTGTCGAGAATCCGGACGCGATCCTGGCGCTGACCAAGCAGGCGACCGCCAATATCCAGGCGGGTGCGCTACGCGCGCGGCCCGGCGATACGGTGACGTATGTGTTCACCGTACGCAACTTCAGCAACGAGCTTGCCGAGGATGTGCGCATCACCGACCCGGCGCTGGCCGACAATATCATCATCAGCGCGCTGGGGCCGGGCGAAACAGCCACGTTCTCACGGACCGCGGCCATCCCCGGTGACTATACTGAAACGTCCTTCGACAACACGGCGACGGTGTCGACCGACTTCTCGTCGGAACCCGTCGAGCAAGACACGGCCAGCGCGTCGGTCCCGGTGCAGCTTGTAGAACTGACCAAGACGGCGAACATTGACTTCGAAGAGGGTGTCGCGCCGGGCGATACCGTGACGTACACCTTCACCATCAAGAGCTTCACTAGCGCGTCGCTGGACAATGTCATGCTCGAAGACGCCGGGCTGACGCTCGCCGTGCCGTTCCCGGTTACGCTCGCGGGCAACGAAGAGATCAATGACCTCAGCGGGACGATGACGGTTCCGCAGGAGTGGGGCCATCCAGAGTTTGTCAACAATGCGACGCTGACGAGGGGTGGCGAGTGGCTGGACGATGCGTCGGTCGCAGTGCCGGTCGTCTCGCAAGAGATGGAACTCACGATCGACTCGATCACGCAGGCGTATGAAGGCGGGCGACACGGCGCACCGTTCCGCACGGGCGAGGCGATCGAGATCGCGTTCACGCTGCGCAACATAAGCGCTGACACGATCGCCATGCCGAGTGTCACTGCGAATAACCCGATCACTGACTCCGCCGCCAGCGTGGTCTGCATGACATCCCAGTACAGCCTTGCGCCGGAAGAGACGCTCGACGGAATCTGCCTCTTCACGCCGGAAGCCGGGCTGGAAAGCTACCTCGATCCTGATGGCCTGGAGCCGGTGATCACGCTCACGGCGTCGGGGACGATGATTTCCACTGACGCCTCGGCGATGGCGGACGCAGAGGCGACGCTGTCGCTGGTCGACCTGGCGCTGGACGTAGCGCTGACCGTGATGCCGAACTCGGCTGAGCGCGGCGATGATGTCCGGGTGGAGGTTACGCTGACCAACAGTGGCGCGTCGCCAATTGGCTGCGAAACCCAGCGCGGCGCTGATCCATGCTGGTCGGTTGTCTTCGACGCGCTGCCTGCCGGTTGGCCCGACCTGAACGCGCTGTTCGCGCGGGAGATCACGGACCTGCAAAGCGTGGTGCTGCAACCGGAAACGGAGCACAAGCTTGAGCTGACCGATCCGATCACGGTCCCCGCCGCTGCGCTGCACACAGAGTTCGGCGTGACGGTCACCGGTGGCTCGTACAACGACCAGATCGCAGACTCCGATCTTGGCGCGTACACCGTCGAGGAGACCGCCACCGCGATGCTGACGATCGAATACGAAGGCGTGGTGCTGGCGCTCACGGAGATCCGTCAGTCGCTTGAAGGAGAAGAGGTCAACGGGACGGAGCAGCGCCCGGTCCAGACCGG
>JAAYXN010000122.1 GCA_012515885.1 Rhodococcus sp. (in: high G+C Gram-positive bacteria) | reverse complement strand
GCGTTGATGCTGCTCGCGATCAACGCGCTGTGGGTGTCGATCGCGTTCGGTATTTTCGCGACCCGCTACCGCGATATCGCCCCGATCCTCAGCTCGCTGACCCTGCTGCTGTTTGTGCTCACCCCCATCATGTGGACGACGCAAAGCCTCGAAGCGCAGGGCGGTCAGGTCGCCGAACGCGCCAAGATCGCGGAGCTCAACCCACTATTCCACTACCTCGATATCGTCCGGGCACCGATGATTGGGCAGGACCAAGAGGCGTACCACTGGTACATCGTGCTGACGATTACCGTCATTGGCTGGATCATCGCGCTACTCGGGATGCGCAAGTACCGGGCCCGCGTGCCCTACTGGGTGTAAGGGGTAAAAACACATGAGCATTCTGGGAAGCGCTGGCCACCCTGTAAGCATCGAAACCCGCGACGCGTGCGTGGATTTCCCCATTTTTGACGCCAAGTCACGCTCGTTGAAGAAGGCGTTCCTCGGCAAGGCTGGTGGCGCGATCGGACGCAACGGCTCCGACGTCGTCGTCGTTGAAGCGCTGCGTGACATCACGTTGTCGTTGAAGGAAGGCGACCGGGTGGGCCTGGTCGGACACAACGGTGCGGGTAAGTCGACGCTGCTGCGTCTGCTGTCAGGTATCTACGAACCCACGCGCGGTAGTGCCCATATTCGTGGCCGGGTGGCGCCGGTGTTCGATCTTGGTGTCGGTATGGACCCGGAGATTTCCGGCTACGAAAACATCATCATTCGTGGACTGTTCCTTGGGCAGACTCGCAAGCAGATGCTCGCGAAGATGGATGAAATCGCCGAATTCACCGAGTTGGGTGAATACCTGTCGATGCCGCTGCGCACCTACTCCACCGGTATGCGGGTGCGGGTCGCGATGGGTGTGGTCACCAGCATTGATCCGGAAATTCTGCTGCTCGATGAAGGCATCGGAGCGGTGGACGCGGAGTTCATGAAGAAGGCCCGTCACCGTCTCGAAGCGCTCGTGAAACGGTCCGGGATCCTCGTGTTTGCGAGCCATTCCAACGAGTTCCTCGCTCAACTCTGCGACACCGCCATGTGAGTCGATCACGGCCAGATCCGCATGCACGGCGGCATCGAAGACGTCGTACGCGAATACGAAGGCGAAGACGCCGCCAAGCATGTGCGGGAAGTCATCGCCGAGATGAAACGCGAAAAGGACGCTTCGTGAGCGAGAAGATCATCGGCGTCGTCGTCACCCACAAACGCCGCGAACTCCTCGCCGAATCACTGCAGGTGTTGGCGTCGCAGACCCGCCCGCTCGATCACCTCGTCGTCGTCGACAACGCGAATGAGCCGGAAGTTCGCGACCTCGTCGAATCGGCCGCGGTGCCCACGACGTATTTGGGTTCGCAGCACAACCTGGGCGGTGCGGGCGGTTTCGCGCTCGGCATGCTCTACGCGCTTTCTCTCGGTGCGGACCGGTTGTGGCTCGCCGACGACGACGGCCGCCCTGAAGGCCCACAGGTCCTTGAGACCCTCCTCGACTGCGCGGTGCGTCATAACCTCGACGAGGTGTCCCCCGTCGTCTGCGATATTGATGCCCCGGATCGTCTGGCGTTCCCGCTGCGACGCGGTGTGGCGTGGCGACGACTGCGCTCAGAGCTGTTTACCGACGGCGATGACACGTCGGATCTGCTACCGGGCATCGCGTCACTTTTTAACGGCGCTCTGTTTACTGCTGGCGCGATCGAGGCGGTCGGCGTCCCTGATCTGCGGCTGTTTGTGCGCGGCGACGAGGTCGAGGTGCATCGTCGTCTGGTGCGCTCTGATCTGCGTTTCGGCACGTGTTTGACTACCGCTTATCTGCACCCCAATGGGGCTGATGAGTTCAAGCCGATCCTGGGTGGACGCATGCACACCCAGTACCCAGACAACGACGTCAAACGGTTCTTCACGTACCGCAACCGTGGGTACCTGCTGTCGCAGCCGGGTTATCGCCGTCTGCTTCCGCAGGAGTGGATTCGTTTTGGCTGGTATTTCTTGGTGACGAAACGCGATGTTCGTGGGCTGCGCGAGTGGCAGCGTCTGCGCAAACTGGGCCGCCAAGAACGCTTCAGCCGCCCCTAATCCGGGGACAATGTCACGGTGTATCCATCTACTTCGGCTCAGGGGGTGGATGCAACGAGCCTGTTAGAAGGGTTCGTTGATGACCACCACCCTAGAGATGAACATGTGGGGCGAGGACCGCTCTAGATTTCTGTCCATGATCAATACCGG
>JAAYXN010000121.1 GCA_012515885.1 Rhodococcus sp. (in: high G+C Gram-positive bacteria) | reverse complement strand
GCCAAGGAAGTTCCCGCGGCCATCCAGAAGGGTGTCGAGGAAGCTCGCAAGAACTTCTTCCGCGTCCCGATGATCGCCACCACCATCACGCACCCTGTTCAGGGTGAGGCCGCAGCCGGCGTCGTCATGCTGCGTCCGGCCAGCCCCGGTACCGGTGTCATTGCCGGTGGCGCGGTGCGTGCCGTGCTGGAATGTGCCGGCATCCACGACATCCTGTCGAAGTCGCTCGGTAGCGACAACGCCATCAATGTTGTGCACGCGACCGTCGCTGCGCTCAAGGGTCTGCAGAATCCCGAGGCAGTTGCCGCACGTCGCGGCCTCTCCCTCGAGGAAGTTGCCCCGGCCGGCATGCTGCGTGCGCGCGCACAGGCAGGGAGCGTGAAGTAATGGCTGATCTCAAGGTCACCCAGATCAAGAGCACAATCGGTACCAAGAAGAACCAGCGGGATTCCCTGCGCACCCTCGGACTGAAGGGCATCCGCCAGTCGGTTGTTCGCGAGGACAACGCGCAGAACCGTGGTCTGGTCAACGTGGTGCGCCACCTCGTCACAGTTGAGGAGGTCTAACCATGACCATCAAACTGCATCACCTGCGCCCCGCGCCCGGCTCCAAGTCCGACAAGATTCGTGTCGGTCGTGGTGAGGGTGGCAAGCGTGGTAAGACCGCGGGTCGCGGTACCAAGGGCACCAAGGCACGTAAGAACGTGCCTGCCGCCTTCGAGGGTGGACAGATGCCGCTGCACATGCGTCTGCCCAAGCTCAAGGGCTTCAACAACCACTTCCGCACCGAGTACCAGGTCGTCAATGTCGGCGACATCGCCCGGCTGTTCCCCGAGGGTGGACAGATCACGGTCGAGGACCTCGTTGCAAAGGGTGCCGTTCGCAAGAACCAGCTCGTGAAGGTTCTCGGCGACGGCGACCTGAACGTTGCCGTTCAGGTCACGGTGAACAAGTTCACCGGCTCCGCCAAGGAGAAGATCGCTGCTGCCGGTGGTACCGCCACCGAGCTGTGAGCAATCCGGCTTGATCGACGATGGCCGCAGCACAGCGTGATGCTGTGCTGCGGCCATCGGTCGCTCTACGGGGGATGCGAGGTCTCCCATCCGAGCCGATTCAACTGTCACTGTTAGAGTTCTAGAGTTCACTCGTTGCCGGATCGAGCTCGATTCGGCACCTCACCGCCCAGCCAGGAGGATCTTTGCTTTCCGCCTTCGTCTCGGCCCTCAGGACCCCGGACCTGAGGCGGAAGATCCTCATCGCCCTCGGCCTCGTCGCGTTGTATCGCGTCGGCGCAATCGTCCCGTCTCCCGGCGTCGACTACGCCAATGTTCGCGCGTGTGTCGATCAGCTGTCCGGTAGCGACCAGGCCGGAATCTACTCGCTCATCAACCTGTTCTCAGGTGGTGCGCTGCTGCAGCTTTCCGTGTTCGCGATCGGCATCATGCCATACATCACGGCAAGCATCATCGTGCAGCTGTTGACCGTGGTGATTCCGAAGTTCGAGGAACTCCGCAAGGAGGGCCAGTCGGGCCAGGCGAAGATGACGCAGTACACGCGCTATCTCACCATTGCGCTGGCCGTGCTGCAGTCCACCGGCATCGTGGCACTCGCCGCGCGTGGCCAACTGTTGCAGGGCTGCCAGGAGCCGATCCTGGCCGACGACAGCATCTTCGGTCTGGTGGTCATCGTCCTGGTCATGACCGCAGGCGCCGCAGTGGTCATGTGGTTCGGCGAGCTCATCACCGAGCGTGGCGTCGGTAACGGTATGTCGCTGCTCATCTTCGCGGGTATTGCGTCGGGTCTGCCTGCCGAGGGCAAGTCGATCCTCGACAGCCGCGGCGGACTCGTGTTCGCGCTGGTCTGTCTTGCTGCGCTCGCAATCATCACCGGTGTCGTGTTCGTCGAGCAGGGCCAGCGCCGCATTCCCGTCCAGTACGCAAAGCGGATGGTCGGACGCAAGATGTACGGCGGCTCGTCGACCTACCTGCCGCTGAAGGTGAACCAGGCCGGCATCATCCCCGTGATCTTCGCGTCCTCGCTGCTGTACCTGCCAAACCTCATCGCCCAGCTCACCGGTGCCACCACGGCGGCCGAACCCAGCTGGTGGCAGCGCATCATCAACGAGTACCTCGTGAACCCGCAGAATCCGGTGTACATCACGATCTACTTCTTGCTGATCGTGTTCTTCGTCTTCTTCTACGTGGCCATCACCTTCAATCCCGAAGAGCGTGCCGACGAGATGAAGAAGTTCGGTGGATTCATCCCCGGCATTCGTCCCGGACGTCCGACCGCGGACTACCTCAACTATGTCCTCAACCGCATCACGGTTCCCGGCTCCATCTATCTCGGTGCCGTCGCAGTGGTGCCATCTCTGTTCCTGTCGGGAAGTCAATCAGCCACCAGCATCTTCGGTGGTGCGGCGGTGCTGATCCTCGTCAGCGTTGCCCTCGACACGGTCAAGCAGATCGAAAGCCAATTGATGCAGCGTAACTACGAAGGGTTCCTCAAGTGAGACTTGTTCTGCTTGGTCCTCCCGGTGCCGGCAAGGGCACCCAGGCCGCGATTCTGTCCGAGAAGCTCGGTGTCCCGCATATCTCCACCGGTGACCTCTTCCGTGCAAACATCGGGCAGAAGACGGCGCTCGGTCTCGAAGCGAAGTCGTACATCGACGCCGGGAACCTCGTCCCCAGCGAGATCACCAACAACATGGTGAAGGCGCGCGTGGCAGAACCTGATGCGAAGAATGGCTTCCTGCTCGACGGATTCCCACGGACGGTCGATCAGGCGCGTGCCCTCGAGGCCATCCTTGCGGAACTGAACACGAAGCTCGACGCCGTGTTGTCGTTCGTTGCCGACGAGGACGTCGTCGTCGAACGCAT
>JAAYXN010000120.1 GCA_012515885.1 Rhodococcus sp. (in: high G+C Gram-positive bacteria) | reverse complement strand
TGTCTACCGTAGACACCCGCCCCGCCTCTCTTACATCAGCGGACTAGTCGGCGCTTCCACCTCCATCAGGCATGGGGATGCGCACAACGCGGTCGTCAGTAGGAGACGGTTCGCCGTCTGTCTTGTTGGAGGTGCTCGCCCAGATCTGGCCGTCCGCTGATAGCGCGGCACCCTCAAGACGCCCGTAGCGTTCTTGAGCGAGGAGCGCCGGCGCCGCGGTGACTGCGCCTGTACTGATATCTGCCGTCAACGCAGACATTGCCTGCCCGGCAGCGAGCGACACGGCAACGACTCCTTGAGAGGCGACGCAGCCGCCGACACCAAGCCGATCCGGCCACGTCCACACCGTTGTGGGGGGACCGCCTTCGACGGGGACGCGCTGAAGGCGATCTTCCATGCTGGTGCGATCGGTGGCCCACACAGCAACCCCAGGATCGACGCACAGGCCGCCGACTGTCCCGAATCCAGACGCAACAACTTCAGGTTGCGTGGCGCTTCCAGCATCAAAAGTGCGTAGCCGCAACAGTTTTCCCGCTAGCGAATCCGTACTAGTGGCAGCCGAAGGATTACCGGCATCGCCAGTAAGAACAAGAAGCTCGTGCGGGCTGGCGAACTCAAGCGAACCGCGGTTCCCGGTAGAACCCTTCGGTATGCCGGAAAGCACCACCTTCGGTGAATCCCCTCCCGCTACCCGCACGACACGGTTGTCCGACCCGGTGGTGACGTATGCATACACGAGGTTGTCCTCGACGAAAGTCGGTGACAGCGCGATATCGAGCAGGCCGCCGTCGGCGCTCCCGTCCACCGGGATCTGAGCGAACTCGCGAGGCTCCTGCCCCGGGCGCACCTCAACGATGCGGCCGGTGCGTCGCTCCGCGACCAGAGCGCTTTGCGTGTCAGGGAGTACCACCAGGCCGCCGAGCGTATCCAAACAGGTCGCGAGCACGCTCGGGTCCGGATCCTCACACGGACCCAATGGTCCGGTGGGCGGAGGCGGTGTAGAACTCTCCGGAGCGGGAGCCTCAGGGCGAACGTCAGCGCCCGACTCGTACGAGGGTTCGGGCGTAAACGGTGAAGCAGCGGACTCGTCGAAGCGCGCACATCCCGTGGCGAGCAGCAGCGCGGCGCACGCAGCAGCGCCCAGAGCCGCGAGGGGCATCCGTCGTTTCGAGACCGTAATCATGATGGAGACGTTACGTAATGATTCCGTCGGTTCGCCACGTTGACCTCGCGTGGCGCCCGCATTCCGGGCTGACATCACTCTGGCAAAGTGCCCACATCCTGCTGACCCACCGGCCTAGCCTGAAAATATGAGTGGTAAGCACAGCGAAGAAGCATCCAATCCGGAAAGTTCGGGCGGGGTACAGGGCAGTGCAACAGGCGCTGACGCTGGAGCTAATGGCCCCGGCGCATCCGGGGTGCCCGATGAACAGCCCACACAGCACCTGCCGCAGGTAGGGGCGGTTTCACCTGCGCCGACTGGGCTTGACTCGTCGGCGTCGCCGACAGGAGCAGCATCGTCGGCTGCGCCGCCTAGCGCAGCATCGTCGGCGCCGCCGACAGGAACAGCATCGTCGGCTGCGCCAACAGAAGTCATCGGAACGCACGGCGAAGTCGTCCCGAGCACCACAGCCCGGGAACGTTCGGCAGCGAAACTGAGAACCAGCCCGCCGCGTGGCACATCTGACTTCGGACTGCTGCTGTTGCGGCTCGTCGTGGGCGCGACGATGCTGGTTCATGGGTTGCAGAAGTTTGGGATGTGGGATGGTCCGGGCATTGATGGCTACGAGGGAGTGCTCTCTGATGCCGGGTTCGATCAGGCCCGGATCCTGGCGATGGCAGGCGCTGGCGGCGAGGTTGCTGCGGGTGCCCTGCTGATCCTGGGACTCTTGACGCCGTGGGCTGGCGCCGCGACTGTCGCGATCATGATCAACGCGTGGGCGTTCCGGGAAGCAGCTGAGCCGGGGATCAACTACTTCGCTCCCGAGGGGATCGAGTACGAGACGCTTCTCGGGGTGTGTGCCGCGGTCATCGTGCTGGCAGGTCCGGGCCGCATCGCGCTTGATGGTCGTCGTGACTGGGCTACCGCACCGAGAGCGGGGTCTGTACTCGTTTTACTTCTCGGCATCGCGGCAGGTGTGTGCGTCTGGATTTTCCTCAACGGCGCGAACCCGTTCGAGGGATAACCAGGTACTTCGGCATCAGAATTCACAGGAAAACAGTGGTGGCCTCAGTCGAATGCTTCGACTGAGGCCACCACTGTGTGTGAAACCGGGAGGAAGGATTTACGGCACGTACCGGACGGCACCCTTGTCTGCCGAAGTTGCGAGCGCGGCGTAGGCGCGCAGCGCGGTGGTCACTGGACGCTCGCGGTCAACTGGTTGCCACGGACGCGCGGATGCCTCCATTTTGGCGCGACGCTCAGCGAGGACGTCGTCGTCGACGAGAACCTCCAGTGCGCGGGTGGCGACGTCGATGCGGATCTGGTCGCCGTTTTCGACCAGTCCAATGACGCCGCCCTTGGCAGCTTCGGGGGAGATGTGTCCGATCGACAGGCCCGAAGTGCCACCGGAGAACCGGCCGTCAGTGATGAGCGCGCAGACCTTGCCGAGTCCAGCGCCCTTGAGGAACGCTGTCGGGTGGAGCATTTCCTGCATACCGGGGCCGCCGGAGGGGCCTTCATAGCGAACGACAATCACATCGCCCGGCTTGACCTTTTTGCCGAGGATGACCGAGACAGCTTCTTCCTGCGACTCAACAACGAGTGCCGGGCCCTGGAAGGTGAAGAGGTCTTCTTCGATGCCGGTGGTCTTCAAGATGGCACCGTCCGGGGCGATGTTTCCGCGCAGAACGCAAAGGCCGCCTTCGACGGTGTATGCGTGCTCAAGATCGCGGATGCAGCCGCCCGCGGCGTCGGTGTCGAGTGAGGACCAGCGATTGTTGGTCGAGAAGGGCTCGGTGGTGCGCACGCCACCGGGAGCAGCATGGAACAGCTCGACAGCCTCGTCAGATGCCTTGCCGGAGCGGATATCCCACGTGTCCAGCCACTCATCGAAGCTCTTGGTGTGCACGGTGCTGACGTCCTCTTCGAGGAGCCCCGCCCGGCGCAACTCGCCAAGGATGGCGGGGATTCCGCCAGCCCGGTGCACGTCTTCCATGTGGTAATCGGAGTTGGGGGAGACCTTCGATAGGCACGGCACCCGGCGACTGATCTCGTCAATGGTGCCGAGATCGAAGTCGACCTCGCCTTCCTGAGCAGCCGCCAACGTATGCAGCACCGTGTTGGTGGATCCGCCCATTGCCACATCGAGTGCCATGGCGTTGCGGAAAGCCTTGGGAGTGGCGATATTTCGGGGGAGCACCGATTCATCGTCGTCGCGGTAGTAACGCAGCGCAGCGTCGACGATGGTGGTGCCAGCCTTAGTGAAGAGGGCACGGCGCGCCTCATGCGTGGCCAGGGTAGAACCGTTGCCGGGCAGAGACAGCCCCAGTGCTTCAGTGAGGCAGTTCATCGAGTTGGCGGTGAACATGCCCGAGCATGAACCACACGTCGGGCACGCACTGCGCTCAACCTCATCCAGTCCAGCATCGCTCACGGCATCGTTGGCGCTGGCCGAAATCGCGGTGACCAAGTCGGTGGGTGCTTGCGCCACGCCGCCAACAACCACAGCCTTGCCAGCCTCCATCGGGCCACCAGAGACGAACACAGCTGGGATGTTCAAACGCATTGCCGCATTGAGCATTCCGGGCGTGATCTTGTCGCAGTTCGAGATGCACACCAGGGCGTCAGCGGTGTGAGCGTTAGCCATGTACTCCACCGAGTCGGCAATGATCTCGCGGCTGGGAAGCGAATACAACATGCCGCCATGGCCCATCGCGATTCCGTCATCGACAGCGATGGTGTGGAACTCGCGGGGCACACCGCCAGCGGCGCGAACCGCCTCTGCGACGATGTCGCCAACGTTCTTCAGATGAACGTGGCCGGGAACGAACTGTGTGTACGAATTCGCAATGGCGACAATCGGCTTCCCGAAGTCGGAATCGGTCATTCCGGTTGCGCGCCACAGCGCGCGAGCGCCAGCGGCATTACGACCGGCGGTGGTGGTGCGTGACCTGAGCGGAGGCATCGAAGTCTTCCTTGGTGGGCTGGTGGGGCTGAATTTCCACGCTACTCGCGTGTCAGCGGCCGTCGTTCTCGGGCTGGTCTGTCTGGCCTGTTTCCGTATCCGGTGCCTCGTCCAGCGTCTCGCCCGACTCCCTGTCAGCAGAGTGCTCCTTGTCAGCAGAGCGCTGCTCCGCCTGGGCGTCTGCCGCCGCGGCGTACGGGTCGGGAATTCGCCCTTCGCTGGCCGCGGAGAGCGCGGGTAGGTGAGCGAACGTCACGACAGGTAAAACCGTCTCTCCGCCGTCGACGAGATCGGCGCGCGCCCACCCGCGGTTCTTGAAACGCACGCCCTTGATCTGGTCCCAGTCGAGGTGACCGGAACTGAAGAGGGTGCGCGTATCAATGCCGTCGGGGCTGATCGTGGTGCGCACTCGCGCGACCCAGATCACGGCGATGACGGGGGCAAGGAGTAGCCAACCCCAATACGCTGGGGCCGCGAAAACGGGGAAGGTCACGGCGAACAGTAGGAACGCACAGCCGATGTAGGACAGCGGTGAAATACGGATGACCTGCCGCGGCGAAGTGGCGGTGTGGGATGATGACTCTGGTGGCACGGGTTGCTGCGAAGTGGACACCCCTTCATCTTCGCATCACAGCCCTCGCATCTCATATTCTGGGACAGGCAACCCATTAAGTTGACTGTTTGCTACGCGCGCGCCTACCGTCGAGCGCGTGATACAGAATGGGTTGCTTGTAATCGGCCGGCGCGTCGTCGCCTGAGTCGATACCCTCAACTCGCCTGATCGACGCGCCACCCTCGTACAGCTGCTGCTGACGGGGGTTTTTTGTTGCCCAGGCCCAGTTTGCAAGCACCAATTCAGATTGCCCGTAGTAACCAGAGTTCAGACCAACTAAAACGCACGCCCGAAGGAAATACCAGTGAGCGCACCTACCGCACGGCCTCAGCCCACGCCGCGCAAGTCGACGCAGACGGGCACTACGCCCGCCGCTGCGCAGACCGGCAACCGCCGCGCACTCGCCCCTGAGCGAGTGACTGGCGCACAGTCCGTTGTCCGCTCCCTTGAGGAGCTTGAGGTCGACACGGTATTCGGCATTCCGGGCGGTGCCGTACTTCCTGTCTACGATCCACTCTTCGATTCGAAGAAGGTCCGCCACGTCCTCGTGCGTCACGAGCAGGGTGCTGGCCACGCTGCCACCGGTTACGCACAGGCCACCGGCAAGGTCGGCGTCTGCATGGCCACCTCCGG
>JAAYXN010000119.1 GCA_012515885.1 Rhodococcus sp. (in: high G+C Gram-positive bacteria) | reverse complement strand
CGAAGGGGGACCGGAAGCCGACGAGGACCGCTACATCGAGATCTGGAATCTCGTGTTCATGCAGAACCAGCGTGGTCAGGGCGGCGCGAAAGAGGGCTACGAGATCCTCGGTCCGCTGCCGAAGAAGAACATCGACACCGGCATGGGTATCGAACGCGTTGCCTGCATCCTGCAGGGCGTCGACAACGTGTACGAGACGGATCTGCTCAAGCCCGTCATCGACTTGGCCTCACAGCTCAGCGGCCGCGCGTACGGCGCAGGAAACAAGGAAGACGACGTCCGCTTCCGCGTAATCGCTGACCACGCACGCACCGCAGCCATGCTGATCGCCGACGGCGTCAACCCGGGCAACGACGGCCGCGGCTACGTGCTGCGTCGTCTGCTGCGCCGCATTGTGCGTTCGGCTCGCCTGCTTGGTGCCGAGCGTCCCTCGATGCGCGAATTCATGACGGTCGTGCGCGACACCATGGCGCCGTCCTACCCGGTGCTCGCCACCGACTTTGATCGCATCGCGACCGTCGCTGTCGGCGAAGAAACTGCGTTCCTCAAGACCCTGGCTTCCGGTTCACGCCTGTTCGAGACCGCCGCTGAGGAAGTCAAAGCGGCAGGTAAGTCCGTGATTGGCGGCGACGAAGCGTTCGCACTGCACGACACGTACGGGTTCCCCATCGACCTGACCCTCGAAATGGCTGCTGAGGCTGGCCTGAGCGTCGACGAAGACGGATTCCGTTCCCTCATGGCCGAGCAGCGTCAGCGCGCCAAGGACGACGCTCAGGCACGCAAGCACGCGCACGCTGACCTGACCGTCTACAAGGAACTGGTCGACCGCGGCGCCACCGAATTCACCGGATTCGAAGAGCTGGTCACCGAGTCCTCGGTGCTCGCGCTGATCTCCGGCGGCGTCCGCATCCCCACCGCGACTGCGGGCCAGGACATCGAAATCATTCTCGACCGCAGTCCGATGTACGCCGAATCCGGTGGCCAGATCGCCGACCGCGGCACCATCACGGCCCAGGGTCTTAAGGTCACGGTCCGCGACGTCCAGAAGATCGCCAAGAAGCTGTGGGTGCACAAGGCCACCATCGACGAAGGCCAGATCACTGAAGGCGACACCGTCCTCGCCCACGTGGACGCGGAGTGGCGCAAAGGCGCCACCCAGGGCCACTCAGGCACGCACATGGTCCACGCCGCACTGCGTCAGGTTCTCGGCCCCAACGCGGTCCAGGCCGGCTCTCTGAACAAGCCGGGCTACCTGCGTTTCGACTTCTCGTGGCAGGGCGCGCTCACCGAGGCACAGAAGCAGGACATCGAAGCGGTCACCAACGAGGCCGTCGCCGAGAACTATGCCGTCAACACGTTCGTCACCGACCTGGACAAGGCCAAGTCGATGGGCGCCATGGCGCTGTTCGGTGAAAACTACGGCGACGAGGTCCGCGTCGTCGAAATCGGTGGGCCGTTCTCGATGGAACTGTGCGGTGGTACCCACGTGGGCTCCTCCGCGCAGATCGGACAGGTCACCCTCCTCGGTGAACAGTCCGTCGGCTCGGGCATCCGTCGCGTCGAAGCGTATGTCGGCCTCGATTCCTACCGGCACCTCGCAAAAGAGCGGGCACTGCTCGCCGGTTTGTCCTCCTCGCTGAAGGTCCCGGCAGAAGAGGTTCCCGGCCGGGTCGAGTCTCTGGTCGAGCGGCTTCGTGTCGCAGAAAAGGAGCTGGAGCAGGTGCGGGCCCGGGCAGTGCTGTCTGCGGCAGGCGACTACGCAGACAAGGCGCAACGTCTCGGCGCGGTGCGGCTTGTTGCTGACGCCGCCCCGGCAGGAGTATCCGCAGGCGATCTGCGCACTCTTGCCGGCGATATTCGTGGCCGTCTCGGCAGCGATCCGGCTGTCGTAGTTCTCCTCGGCGAGGTCGACGGCAAGGTTCCGTTTGTGGTTGCGGCCAACAAGGCGGCACAGGACCTCGGGATCGGCGCAGGCGACCTGGTGGGTTCCTTCGGGCCACTGATCGCAGGACGCGGCGGCGGTAAGGCAGACATGGCGCAGGGCTCAGGCAGCGACATCGGTGGCATCGCACCGGCATTGGATGCGGCCCGCGCCCGGGTCGCTGAATTGGCGGAAGGCAAGTAGCGGTGGTGGCCTCCGGCACGCCGGACCCCTCCCATAGTGCTGACTCCCAGCCAGGCGGTGACGCTGTCGCCGCAGATCCGCAGGAAATAGCGCAGACGCCGCAGGCAGATTCGGTGAAATTCACAGAACCGGACCGCCCAGGTTTAGATGACCCAGGTCGTGGACGACGCATCGGAATTGACGTCGGTAGCGTCCGGATTGGTGTCGCCGCATGCGATCCCGACGGCATCCTTGCCACGCCCGTCGAGACGGTGCCGCGCGCCAAAAATCAAGGGCCCGACGCACCTGACCTGCATCGCATCTGTGACATTGTGACGGAATACGAAGCTGTGGAAGTTGTTGTCGGACTACCTCGCACGCTACGTGGTGAACGTGGCAAGGCAGCCTCCATCGCCGTCGCGTTTGCTCGGAGGCTCCGTAGAGCGATCGCGCCGATACCGGTACGGTTGGCCGACGAACGATTGACGACGGTTGCGGCATCACGTGCGATGCGGGCAAGCGGAGTCGACTCGCGCGGCCAGCGTCACGTCATCGATCAGGCCGCCGCGGTAGCGATTTTGCAGGGATGGCTAGACGAGCGGAGCAAGTCGGTGCATAGCAGTGACACTGCGGGTAATTCGGTTGAGGACACGGCCAGCGATCACGGCGACCTAGGTGGTCGGTCATTGTGAACGATCAGTGGCCTCCCCGACAGTTGCCGAGTAGCCAGAATCCGCCTCGCCGTCGCCGCAGCTATTCGGGGTACCCGGATTACACCAATCCCGGTAGCTACACCTCCGATTTTGGTGACGCCAATTCCGGCGAGCAGGAGCAGTCGCGGTACACCAATGCGCGTTACGACGACCGCGGCTACCGCGTGGGCGACTTCGAGGACGGCTACGACCAGTACGGCCAGTACAGCGACCGTCCGTCGTCGGAAAATGACACACAGGTGATCCCGGCGATCACTGATGACACACCACCCCCGCCGCGGCGTGATCTGCCCCCGCCGCGCCCCGCGGCGTCGGCGCCCAGCACGTCCGGGACCCCCGATGCGTCCCACGTACCGGCCGCCGCGAACGACGACCCTTTTGATGACGGCGATGAATTTGACGATGGTGACGAACAGGTCGCTCGGGCGGTGCCGCAACCAGTGGGTTCCTCAGCTCGCCGTGACCGGGGCGCCGCGCGTCGGCGCCGTCAAGCAAGTAATCGTCGCCGCAGTCGTGGCAAGTGGATTGGCAGCCTGGCTGCCGTCATGGTGCTTGCAGTGCTGGGCGGCTTGATCTTTGTTGGCGGGAAGATGTTCCTGGGGGGCGAGTCTCCGTCTGCGGATTACGCAGGTCCCGGTGGCAGCCCCGTAATTATTGAAGTCAAGCCTGGCGATACCGCGCAGCAGATCGCATTGGCAATGGCGGATAAGGACGTCGTTGCTAGTTCCAATGCGTTCTACCGTGCGGCGCTGCAAAATGAATCGATTAGCTCCGTCCAACCCGGCTTCTACCGGATTACCTCACGTATCCCCGCCGCCCAGGCAGTGTCGGAGCTTGTCGCACCTCGCTCGCGCGTGGGTCACGTGATGATTCATCCTGGCCGTCAGCTCCATGACAGCCAGGACGTGCAGACCGAGGCTGTGAAAAAGGGTATCTACACACTGATTTCGGAAGCGAGCTGTCTGGGAGATAGCCCCGATCAGTGCGTCAGCTACGACGACCTCAACGCTGCCGGTGCGGGAAATCTTGCCGATTTGGGCGTACCTGACTGGGCGGCAACAGAAGTCGCCAACGTCCCCGATCGGGACCGTCAACTTGAGGGTCTGATTGCTGCGGGCAGCTGGGATTTCGATCCAACCGCTGACGCCACCACCATCTTGCGCAGGCTCGTGACCTCAAGCGCCGCGGTGTACGAAGAAACGGGAATCCGCACGGCCGGTGACCATGTCGGTATGACGCCGTACGAGGTACTCATTTCGGCGTCGCTGGTCGAGCGCGAAGCAAAACCCAGCGACTATGCGAAAGTTGCGCGCGTGATCGTCAACCGGTTGGCGATCGGCCAGCCGCTGCAGTTCGATTCAACGGTCAACTATGCGCTGGATACCACTGAGTTGGCCACGACGGACGCAGACCGGGCCGAGGTCACGCCGTGGAATACCTACGCCAGCCCGGGGATGCCCGCAACTCCGATTGCGTCCCCGTCCATCGATGCCCTGCGCGCCGCTGAGGCGCCAGAGCCGGGGGACTGGACGTACTTCGTGACGATTGACGAAGCCGGAACCACGTTGTTCTCGAACAGCTACGAAGAGCACCTCGCCAATACCCGGCACGCATTGCAGAGCGGAATCTTGAGCAGTGGCCGATAACTCCAGCACTCAACCAGTCGGCGCGGCACAGCCACGTAAAGCTGCCGTCCTGGGCTCGCCCATCGCACATTCGAAGTCGCCGGTATTACATCTCGCGGCCTATCGCGCATTGGGGTTAGACACCTGGACCTATGACCGGATCGAATGCACCGCGGAGCAGTTGCCCGGGCTGGTATCTGGCCTCGGCCCCGAATGGGTGGGGCTGTCGGTAACCATGCCCGGCAAGCTCGCAGCACTGGAGTTCGCCGACATCGCTACCGAGCGCGCACAGATCGTGGGTTCAGCGAACACCCTGGTGCGCACCGAGGACGGGTGGCGCGCTGACTGCACAGATATCGACGGCGTCACCGGCGCGCTCGCTGACGCAGGGCTCGGGGACGTCACTGGTCGGCACGCGATTGTCGTTGGTGCCGGTGGTACCGCTCGCCCGGCGCTGGTTGCGCTCGCGAACCTGGGCATCGGTTCCGTGACCATCATTGCGCGTGATCAAGAGCGGGCCCGCGGCGCACTGGACTGCGGTGAATCGGTAGGTCTGGCTGTGTCGTGGCGGCCGATGACTGAAGACGTCGCCGACTAGTGCGCCCGCAGCGCCGTGCTGGTGAGTACGGTGCCCGCACCCGCAGCGGCCCTGATCGCCGACGCATTGGGCCGGGCCCCGGTCGTCTTGGACGCGATTTACGACCCGTGGCCGACGCCTCTCGCTGAGGCAGTTGCCCGCCATGGCGGTATCGTTGCGCCCGGTATTTCGATGCTGCTTAACCAGGCGTACGAGCAGGTCGAGCAGTTTACTGGTAGCCCAGCGCCCAAGGCTGCGATGTCCGCCGCGCTGCTGGGGTAACTGCCCGGTTTATCCACAGGTCTTGCGTATCCACAGATCTGTTTCGGAGGATCACTACAGCGGGGTGCGGCTTCTCGACCGCGACATGCTGGCGGCATGAACACCGCAAACTGCGGCAGTGTGGCCGCGCCCGCCGAGGTGATGCTCGCGCTTGTGCTTGTCGGCTGGTGTGTGAGCCTGTGCGTCACCGATCTGCGGGCTCATCGTCTCCCGAACTACCTGACGCTGCCCGGGTTCGCGGCAGTTCTCGGTTATGCCGCCTACACGGGGCAGGTGGCGATGGCGCTCGCCTATGGAATCGGTCTCGCCGCGCTCCACGGCGCCGTGTGGTGGGTTTCGCCGGGCTCGATGGGCGCCGGTGATGTCAAACTGGCACTGGGTCTGGGAGCGGTGTCCGGGCTCGCCGGACCTGCGGCGTGGATGGGCGCGGCCATCGCGGCCCCGGTGATTACCGCCATCTGGGGGATCGCTTCCTTCTCCCGCACCGGCGGACGCGTCCCGCACGGTCCATCAATGTGTGTTGCGACGCTGGGGGCTCTCGGCCTAGCAGTATGGGGGTGAGAGAGCAGGGCCGCGCGTCGACGTGGAAAGATAGAGGTCGTGCTGCGCTGGATTACTGCTGGAGAGTCCCACGGACCTGCCCTCGTGTCGATGCTTGAGGGAATGGTGGCCGGGGTAGAAATCACGACCGACGACATCTCGACTCAGTTGGCTCGCCGCCGACTCGGCTACGGCCGCGGTGCTCGAATGAAGTTTGAGGCAGATAAGGTCACCGTCCTTGGTGGCGTCCGCCACGGTCTCACCCTGGGCGGCCCGATCGCCATCCAGATCGGCAACACCGAGTGGCCCAAGTGGGAAACCATCATGTCCGCCGACCCCGTCGATCCGGCGTTGCTTGAGGATCAGGCGCGCAACGCGCCGCTCACCCGTCCGCGTCCGGGCCATGCCGACTACGCCGGGATGCTCAAATACGATTTCGACGACGCCCGCCCCGTGCTCGAACGTGCGAGCGCCCGCGAAACCGCGGCACGTGTTGCCGCGGGAACCGTTGCTCGCAACCTGCTTCGCCAGCTCTTCGGCGTCGAGGTGCTCTCACACGTCATCTCCATCGGTGCTTCCACCCCTTACGAGGGACCGGTGCCGGAGTACTCGGATCTCGCCGCCATCGATGAAAGCCCGGTGCGTGCTTTCGGCAGCGACGCTGCAGAGTCCATGATCGCCGAGATCGAGGCAGCCAAGCGTGATGGCGACACTCTCGGCGGCATCGTCGAAGTTGTCGTACACGGACTTCCTGTTGGATTGGGCTCGTTCGTCTCCGGGGAGGAGCGTCTCGACGCTCGCCTGGCCGGTGCACTCATGGGAATTCAGGCCATTAAGGGTGTTGAGGTCGGAGACGGTTTTGAAACCGCGCGGCGCCGCGGTAGCGCCGCGCACGACGAAATCGCTCCCGGCCCCGACGGCATTGTTCGGGAAACCAACCGGGCTGGTGGCATTGAGGGCGGCATGACTAACGGCCTGCCGCTGCGCGTGCGTGCAGCAATGAAGCCGATTTCGACAGTGCCGCGGGCGCTGTCGACGGTCGACATGTCCACCGGCGAGCAGGCTGTCGCCATCCACCAGCGTTCGGACGTGTGTGCAGTTCCCGCTGCCGGTGTCGTCGCGGAGGCGATGGTGGCCCTCGTAGTTGCGCAGGCAGCGCTGCAGAAGTTCGGCGGCGATTCCCTGGGCGAGACGGCATCTAACTTCCGTCGCTACGCCGACGCGATCGCTGCGCGTCCACCGCGCTAATGGCGCCGATCGCCGTCCTCATCGGGCCACCTGGGGCGGGTAAATCCACCATCGGTCGCCGGTTGGCGACCGCGCTCGACGTGCCGCTCCTCGATACCGACATCGCTATCGAGGAGACGGCGGGCCGCAGCATCCCGGAGATCTTTGCTACTGATGGTGAACCGGTATTTCGTGAACTGGAAGAGCAGGTTGTTGCGAAATCTCTTCGCGAACACGATGGGGTGTTGTCGCTAGGCGGCGGCGCGGTGCTCTCGACGGCGACCCGCAAGCTGCTAGAAGGCCACACCGTCGTCTATCTCGAAATCAGTGTGGCTGAAGGATTAAAGCGCACGGGTGCCGCAACAGGTCGACCACTGTTGACCGGTGGTGATCCACGCGCGAAATACCGCGAGATGATGCGGCTGCGTAGGCCGATTTACCGGCAAGTGGCGACACTGCGGGTGCGTACTGACGGGCGCAGCCCCGCACGTGTCGTCCAACAGTTAGTTACCGAACTAGAAAAGTCCCCACACGCGGGACACCAATCAACTGGGGAGCAGTGAAGTGACCGAACCGGTGCGCGTAGAGGTAAAGACTGCGGACCCGTATTCCGTGGTGATTGGCCGAGGCCTGCTCGGTGATCTCGTATCTGAATTGGAGGGCACGCGCACTGTCGCGATCTTCCACCAGCCGCCACTGGCAGAAACCGCAGAGGTTGTGCGAAATGCGCTCGCCGAGAAGGGCATTGACGCTCATCGCATCGAGATCCCGGACGCT
>JAAYXN010000118.1 GCA_012515885.1 Rhodococcus sp. (in: high G+C Gram-positive bacteria) | reverse complement strand
TTGCGGCCAATGCCAGGAAGAGTGACCAGTTCCTTCAACGTGTGGGGAACCTCACCATCAAATCTTTCCAACAGCCCCTGCCCCAACCCCATCAGAGAGTTCGCTTTATTGCGATAAAAGCCGGTAGGACGCAAATACTCTTCAAGTTCAGTGCGGTCAGCTTCCGCATAATCACGCGCATCGCGGTAGCGGGCAAACAACGCGGGCGTCACCTGATTAACGCGCACATCAGTGGTCTGCGCCGACAAGATCGTCGCCACCGTCAACTCCAGCGGCGTCGTGAAATCGAGTTCGCAATACACATGCGGAAAAGCCCGCGCTAGCGTGCGATTCATCCGTCGAGCCCGGCGCACAAGCGCCAGATGCGACTCACCCGCACCGCCCGCGCGACGTCGCGCTGAACCCGAAGTAGACACGACGACAACTGTACGGACAGACAAAGATCACGATTCGGCTGCCGCGCAGGGATGTGTCTGCGCCGTGTCGATTCTGAGACCTCGACAGTGTTTACTGCCCTCATGCAGGTTCTTGCTGTGTTCCTCTTCCCAGTGCTGCTGATGCTGTTCGCTTTGGCGATGGAGCGAGTGGAATTTCGGCTCCGCCGCTTCTCCGTCCGCGAACAAGAAGTCGAGGAGTTCCTCGACCAGGCCAGCCACGATGACGTGGCAGCACTCGCCCAAGAGGGCTTCCCCGGCGCACTCGACCGCTTCCAACTTCGCCGCAAGGGTGCCGCCACGGGCGAAAACGCCCGCAACGTGCGCGCCATCGGCACTTGAGAGACTGGATAACGTCACAGCCCGAGGCCTTGTTTCCTCCCACAAATCGCACGCAACGTGGTATCAGCCACTCACTTGCTCCGTGTGCAACGTAGACTGCATCTGTACCGGTTGCATGTCGACGTGAATGCTGACTTGTCGTCATCTGCAATTTAAGGTTGAACTACCGTTCATCCTGTCCGGTGCGCAGCTAGACCCAACGCACGATTTCGCAGAACGAATTTCTCAAGGAGCGCACGTGGACGACGTCCTGGCAAGAGCCGGCATCTTCCAAGGAGTCGAGCCCTCGGCGGTAGCGGCGCTGACAAAGCAGCTGCAGCCTGTCGACTTCCCTCGCGGGCACGTCATCTTCAATGAGGGCGAGCCTGGCGACCGCCTCTACATCATTGTCTCCGGCAAGGTGAAGATCGGGCGTCGCTCACCCGATGGCCGGGAAAACCTCCTCACCATCATGGGCCCCTCCGACATGTTCGGTGAACTGTCGATCTTCGACCCGGGCCCACGCACCTCCACCGCAACCACCGTCACCGAGCTTCGTGCCGTGAGCATGGACCGCGAGGCACTCAAGCAGTGGATCGATCACCGTCCCGAGATCTCTGAGCAGCTGCTGCGTGTTCTTGCACGTCGACTGCGTCGCACCAACAACAACCTGGCGGACCTCATCTTCACCGACGTCCCCGGTCGCGTTGCTAAGGCGCTGCTCCAGCTGGCACAGCGGTTCGGCACCCAGGAAGCTGGCGCACTGCGCGTCACCCACGACCTGACGCAGGAAGAAATTGCTCAGCTCGTCGGCGCTTCCCGTGAAACCGTCAACAAGGCACTCGCCGACTTCGCTCACCGCGGATGGCTGCGTCTTGAGGGCAAGAGCGTCCTGATCTCCGATTCGGAGCGTCTGGCCCGCCGCGCCCGCTAGTTCCTCTTTGAGCACAATGTCACGGTGTATCCGTTAGATGGAACCGTTGCGACATTGTCCCCACCAGCAGTTTGGGGACGATGTCACGATGTATCCGTCAGCTTCGGCTCAGGGGGTGGATGCAACGAGCCTGTTAGAAGGGTTCGTTGATGACCACCACCCTAGAG
>JAAYXN010000117.1 GCA_012515885.1 Rhodococcus sp. (in: high G+C Gram-positive bacteria) | reverse complement strand
GGCCGTTCTCGATGAACGATTCCATCCCGATCGTGCGGTCAGCGGTGGCGAAAAGCGATGCAAACTGTGTTGCCTCAACTTTAAGGCCCGACTTCAGATCCACGTCAAGTCCCTGGTCAATGGCGGTCTTTGCGGCAGCGATCGCCCGCGATGCACCCTTAGTGAACTGTGATGCCCACTTCTTGGCAGCCTCGTACACATCGTCCGGGGCAACGACCTCGTCGACGAGTCCGATGCGCAGTGCTTCCTCTGCGTCGACGAACCGGCCGGTGAAGACGAGATCCTTCGCTTTGGCTGGGCCGATGAGCCGCGCAAGACGCTGGGTGCCGCCGCCACCAGGGATGATGCCGAGAAGGATCTCGGGGACGCCGAGCTTGGTGTTGTCACCAACGATGCGTCGATCTGCCGAGAGCGCCACTTCCAAACCGCCGCCCAGTGCGTAACCGGTCACGGCCGCGACCGTGGGCTTGGGGATCTCAGACACGGCAGCAATGTCACGCTGAATATCAGCGATCACGTCGCTGATCTCACCGAACGACATGTCAGCCATCTCTTTGATGTCAGCGCCGGCAGCAAAAACCTTCTCGCCGCCGTACACAATGACCGCTTTCACATCGGGGTTGACGGTGGCCTCACGCGCCGCTGCCCGCAGTTCTTGCTGCACCTGGCGGTTCAGCGCATTCATCGGCGGCCGGGCAAGCCTGATCGTGCCGATACCGTCGGAGACCTCTAGGGTGACAAATTCAGCCATGACGGACAGGCTACTGCGTGACCGCGGAGCTGTGGACAGGGCGGTTGCCGCGCGGCACTACGGCGACATCTCCATCGCTGACGCCAGCATCGGCCAGGAATCATGCAGATCTTCCTGCCAATAGCCCCACGAATGCGTCCCCGAGTCACGGAAGTTGTAGGTCGCCGGGATCCCCAACGAATCCAACCGGTCCTTCATCTCATGGGTGCAACGGTTGGTCACCGACTCGATCGTCGCGCCGACGACGGCTTGTTCGACGAGCTTGGTGGGCGAACCGCCAACATCGGGGCCGTCGATACGGTCAAGGTGCCCCGGCAGCCCGGTACCGCTAGACAGATAAATCTCAGTCCCGCGGAGCCCATCAGCATTGACGTAGGGATCGTTGTCGACCCAGGCGGGATCAGAATCAGGCCCCCACATGTTGAGGGTGGAGCCGCGGCCACGAACCTCCACCACGGAGCGGACGTAGGCGCGGCCAATGGGATCTGAGGTACGTGCGCATCCGCTGTAGGAGGCGACAGCGCGGTACAGATCCGGGTAATTGATAGCTAATTGCAGTACGGACGTTCCCGCCATCGAGATACCGGCAAGGCTATTGACGCCGGTGCCCGCCAGTTTTCATCCCTCCACCTTCGGACTGCTGCGTCAGTCCTGAAAGTTTCAGCGAACCCTATGCCCACCTCCACAGATCCGGTGACAGCGCGGCGACGGCTAACCGCCTGCCTGCTCGCAGTGTTCATGCTGATGATCGATGTGACGATCGTCAACGTGGCGCTGCCGAGCATCGCTGTCGATACCGGTGCAGGCTCCAGTGCTCAAAGCCTGGTCGTCACGTCCTACACGTTGGCCTTTGCCTGCACGCTGCTCACCGGATCGTGGATCGGTGGATTACTGGGCCGCCGAACAGTGTTTGCGGGCGGCATGGCTGCCTTCATTATCGCCTCGGCGCTGTGCGGGGCCGCTGACTCAGCGGAGCTGTTGATCGCCGCTCGCGTCGCTCAAGGCATCGCCGGTGGCATGGTTTCTGCGCAGGGCGTCGCAATCATCACCTCGTCGTTTCCGCGGGAACGACACAGCGTGGTCTTCGCCTTTTATGGGCTGACGGCGGGAGGCGCCGCCATTTTGGGGCCCTCGATCGGCGCAATTCTGATCACCTTCAACCCGTTCGACTGGGGTTGGCGGACAGTGTTTCTCGTCAATATTCCGCTCGGCATACTTGCGCTGGTTCTGGCGTCGATCAGTCTGTCGAACACGCGCCCGTCGACCTTGCCGCGGCTGGACCTGCTCGGTCTCGCGCTGTCGACGTCCGGTCTGGTGCTGCTGATCGCACCCCTTGCGCACAGCTATCAGCACGGCTGGTCGATGTGGACGAGCGCTTTACTGTGTGCGTCAGTAGCCGTGCTCACCCTGTTCGTCGTCCATGAATCACGGTGGTCGAGGGCCGGTTACGTGCCGTTGGTGCGGCTGGATCTGTTTCGGCATCGCACCTTCACCATCGGGTGCTTTCTGTCGATCCTGATGTTCGGGTCGTTTACCGGCTTCTTTTTCACGATCTCGTTGACCTTGCAGTTCGGAATGCAACTATCGCCACTGCGCACCGGGGTAATCACCATTCCCTTCGCCGTCGGCGCAGCCGTGTTCTCGGTCCTGTCACCGAAACTGTTTGCTGTTCTGG
>JAAYXN010000116.1 GCA_012515885.1 Rhodococcus sp. (in: high G+C Gram-positive bacteria) | reverse complement strand
TGACCACGACCGCTGTAGACGAGGCAGATCATCTCGCGCAGTTGGGCTTTCTTCCTCAAGTCACCGAGATTCTCGACGACACCCCGAAAGATAGTCAGCGACTTCTCTTTTCAGCGACACTCGACGGCGATGTCGGCAGTTTGGTGTCGCGGTATTTGCGTGAACCTGTGTCGGTAGCGACGGACGTTGATGCGTCACCGGACCGTATGACGCACCACGTCCTCGTGGTGGAAAAGGCTGACAAGCTTTCCGTGGTGGAGCGTTTGGCCCGCGGCAAAGGTTTGATTCTGCTGTTCACCCAGACTCAGGCGTGGGCGGATCGGCTCACCGAGAAGCTGCTGAAAACTGGTGTGCCGGTGGATGTTCTGCATGGCGGAAAGTCGCAGGCGTACCGGACGGGGGCGCTGGCCCGCTTTACTGGCGGTAGCACGCCGGTGTTGGTAGCTACCGATGTGGCTGCCCGCGGTATCCACGTCGATGATGTGGCACTGGTTGTCCACGCTGATGCTCCGACCGATTCGGATAGTTATGTGCACCGCGCGGGCCGCACGGCGCGTGCGGGCGCGACCGGAACCGTGGTCACTGTGGTGACGCCGTCCGAGCGCGATGCAGCACTGAAAGTCATTGCGGGCGCGGGTATCGACGCTGCCGTGCACCGCGTGAGCGGCAAAGATCCACTTCTGGAGCAGCTTGCTGGTACCCGCAAGGTGACGCGGACGCCGGTCGCGCCGCCGATTGACGAGAAGGCAGCGAAAGCACTTCCGACTCGGGTGGACCGCTATGGCCGCGAGAAGCCGACCGGCGTGAAGGGGTCCCCCAACTCGAAATCCTCGTGGCAGGAACGCAAGGATGCTGCGCGTGCCGCGAAGGGAACGAGCCGCCGCGGCGGACCGAAGCCTGGTTCTCGTACCGGACGCCCCCACCGCAGCAAGTAAAGCCCCACACCCGCAGCCAACCCGACTAGATCTGTGAAGTTGCTCCAGTATGCAGCGGGGACGCTCACACTAAAAGGCATGGGTTCTGGACTAGCGGCTATCGTCCTCGCTCTCCTCGCTGCTCTGCTCACTGCGATCGGCATGGTCGCTGAACAGCGGTCTGCGGCAGCCACCCACGACGGTAAAGAACTCGTGGGGCAGCTCATTCGACAACCACGCTGGTGGGCAGGGGTCATCGGCGAAGGCGGCGGCTATGTCGTCCAAGCCATCGCTCTCGCTCTCGGCTCAGTGCTACTCGTCCAACCGATCCTTGTCGCGTCACTGCTGTTCGCGCTGCCGCTGGCAGCTCACTGGTCCGGACTCCGCATCACCGGCCGAACCTGGGTCACCGCGATCGCGCTCGCCGGCGCGCTTGTCGTGTTCATTGTGGTCGGCAACCCCAACGAAGGTGAAATGTCGGCCCCAGTCCACCGGTGGATCATTCCGCTCGGTCTGGTCTTGGCTGTGGTGGTGGGATCAGTCGTTGTCGCCGCGATCTCGAAACTTCCACCCCACACGCGGGCACTGCTCTTCGGTCTCGCGTCCGGCACCCTCTACGGCGTCGCCGTCGCCTTCACCAAATACGTCGTTGACCGGCTCGAACACGGCCCCATCGCACTCATCGCCGCGTGGCAAACGTGGGCGCTCGTCGCCGCTGGCATGACCGGCTTCTACCTGCAGCAGAAAGCATTTCAAGTCGGACCGCTCTCCGCGTCCATGCCGTCGTTGACGATTGCCGAACCCATCGCCGCAGTATTCCTCGGAATTGCCGTGCTCGGCGAGCACCTGCGCACAGGAACAGTCGGAATGGTTGTTGTCGGCTGCTCAGTAGTGGTCATGCTCATCACCACCTACCTGCTATCTCAAGCCCAAGCCGGAACGGCAGAAGCCGCGCAAAGCAGCCAACGCAAAACCCCAGTACACTAGGTACACGTGCGCTTCCTTGACGGCCACCGGCCCCCATACGACCTCACGTACGACGATGTCTTTCTCGTCCCCAACCGTACCGAGGTCACCTCCCGGTTCGACGTCGATCTTTCCTCTGTCGATGGCACCGGAACCACCATCCCCATCGTGGTCGCCAACATGACCGCGGTCGCGGGCCGCCGAATGGCAGAAACCGTGGCTCGCCGCGGCGGCATCGTAGTGCTCCCCCAGGACGTGCCCATCCCGGCCGTCGCGCAGGCGGTGTCCTTCATCAAAAGCCGTCACCTTGTCGCTGACACACCTGTCACGCTCGGCCCCGAAGCGTCCGTCGCGGACGCACTAGCGCTGGTCACCAAGCGCGCTCACGGCGCCATCGTCGTCGTTGAGGACGACCGCCCGATTGGTGTCGTCACCGCGGAATCATGCGCCGACGTCGATCGCTTCACTCGGCTGCGCGCCGTAGCTGCCACGGACTTTGTCACTGCTCCGGTCACGGCGGCTCCCCGCGAGGTCTTTGAGCTTTTGGAAGCACGCCACGACAACCTCGCCGTCATCGTCGAAGACGACGGCACCTTGGCCGGTGTCCTCACCCGGACCGGAGCGATCCGCGCCGAGCTGTATCAACCTGCCGTCGACGCGCAGGGACAGCTGCGCGTAGCTGCCGCTGTCGGAATCAACGGCGATGTGGCTGCCAAAGCTCGTGATCTGGTTGCCGCGGGCGCGGATGTCCTGGTCCTCGATACCGCGCATGGGCATCAAGAGAAGATGATCGAAGCGCTGCGCATCATTTCCGCACTGGACCTTGGGGTGCCGCTCGCAGCCGGCAACGTCGTGTCTGCGGCGGGTACTCGCGATCTCATTGAAGCCGGTGCCACGATCGTCAAGGTCGGTGTCGGACCAGGCGCAATGTGCACGACGCGCATGATGACCGGTGTGGGCCGCCCACAGTTTTCCGCGGTCCGTGAGTGCGCGGATGCAGCACGCAGCCTCGGCGTGCACGTGTGGGCGGACGGCGGCGTTCGGCATCCACGTGATGTGGCGCTTGCACTCGCTGCGGGTGCGTCGAACGTGATGATCGGGTCCTGGTTCGCGGGTACCTACGAGTCACCCGGCGACCTACACGTCGACCATGACGGCACCGTCTACAAGGAAAGCTTCGGTATGGCATCCAAGCGTGCTGTCGCTGCCCGTACTGCCGCTGACACAGCGTTCGATCGCGCCCGTAAGGGCCTGTTCGAAGAAGGTATCTCGACGTCGCGGATGCGCCTTGATCCGGAACGCCCCGGTGTGGAGGACCTCATCGACCACATCTGCGCGGGTGTGCGCAGTACCTGCACCTATGCAGGAGCCCGGACCCTTGAGGAACTGCATGAGAAGGCGGTTCTTGGTGTGCAGTCCGCCGCTGGTTTCGCGGAGGGGCGCCCACTGCCCACCGGGTGGTAGCACCCATGCGTGTTCTTCCTGAAGAACAGTGGCATGAGCAGCGGGACCGCTATCGCGAACGCGTCGATGTGATCGTGACCCCGCATGCTCAGCGCCGCGCCGCGGGCATTGCGCATCCGGTGCACGACTTCCTGTTCACCTACTACAGTTTTCGCCCCAATCAGCTGCGCCGCTGGCATCCCGGATTCGGCTGCGCACTAGCGGGGAAATCTGCGCGGCCCGTCACGCAGTGGGCGGGGTATCACCAGGTCACGGTGGACGGCGAAGCTGTTGTTACGGCGTCTGGGGTCATGTTGGAGCGGCGCCGCGAAACCGTGCAGTTTGTTGCCTCGCTGCTCAGTGCCACCGCGTCACGGCCCGCAGTGCTGGGGTGTTTTGGTTTGCATGAGTGGGCGATGGTGTATCGCTCAGGTGATGACGTGCGGCATTCAAAGGTTCCGCTACGTCTCGGCTGTGCGGGGACGGACGACGTCGTTGAGTCAATGACGTTGCGGTGCACGCACTATGACGCATTTCGATTCTTCACTGACGATGCCGCTCCGCGAAACGCAAACCTGTTGACCCGTGAGGATCAGGTCGGCAGTGAGCAACCTGGCTGTCTGCATGCCGGGATGGATTTATATAAGTGGGCGTACAAGCTGATTCCGCTGGTTGATTCCGATCTGGTTCTCGACTGCCTAGAACACGCCTTTTTGGCCCGTGAGCTGGATATGCGGGCGAGTCCCTACGATCTTGCCGATTACGGGTACGAGCCGATCGCGATTGAAACCGCTGATGGCCGCGCCGAGTACGTGCGGGCGCAAAGTGCACTCGCTGCCAGGGCCGAACCTCTACGCGCCCGGCTGCTGCACAGCTGCCAGGACCTACTGTCCGGTCGGCATCGGATCGTCGGTGCGTGAGTACGCAATTTCGATGAGTTGGCGGAGCACATCGACGTCGATGTCCTCAAGTTTCTTCACGTACACACAACCAGCGCCCTCTGTGTACTTCCCGAGGCTGGGAAGCAATTCGGCGCCCGCCGTTAAGTCCTTGAGCCCGTAGAGGGAGAGCTGTGCCTTGCGCGGTGAGAAACCCGTCTTGGGCCATTCGCCGTGACGCCGCGGATCAGACGGAGAGACGTAGCGGTAGGTGCCATACCCGATCAATGACGGACCCCACATTGTCGGTTCAACGCCTGTCACCTCGGTGAAAATTTTGGCGAGGGCGATGCCGTCTTCGCGACGTTTTGCAGGCGCGACCTGTTCAAGGAATTCCGCCACGTTCTGTTCGGTCGGCTTGGTTTTCGGTTCACTCGCCATGCGGCAAAGGTAGCAGCCCGTGTCGCTGGGAAATCCTGTTGAGAAACCACGCCCACGCTAACCGCGTCGATCCGCACCTGGCAGGGTGAGTGCCATGAGCACTCCCCTGCTTGTTGATGTCGATACCGGCATTGACGACTCTCTGGCACTGGTCTACCTGCTGGCCTCACCAGATGCCGAGATATGCGGAATTGTCTCCACCGCTGGCAATGTGACCGCAGCACAGGTGGCCCGCAACAACCTGGCCTGGCTGGATGTGTGCGACGCACCCGATATCGAGGTGGCGCTCGGAGCCGCAGTGCCGCTGTCGATTCCGCTACGCACCACCGAAGACACACACGGGCCGGAAGGGATCGGCTACGCCACCCTCCCCGCCCCGCAGCGCACGCTGTCTGATCGCAGCGGCGTCGACCTGTGGATCGAGACGGCGAGGGCTCGCCCCGGGGAAGTTACCGGTCTGGTCACCGGGCCACTCACCACGTTGGCGCTCGCGATCAGGCAGGAACCGAAACTGCCGCAACTGCTCCAGCGCGTCATCATCATGGGCGGGTCCTTTCACCACCCCGGAAACACCACACCCACCACCGAGTGGAACGTCTCCGTCGACCCCGAAGCAGCCAAAGAAGTGTTCGACGCCTTCTCCGGGTTACCTGCAGGCCGCCGACCACTGGTGTGCGGGCTCAACGTCACCGAATCCATCGAAATGCACCCCGAACATGTGCGGCTCCTCGCCGCAGCGGCAGGCAGCACGCCCGCTGAAGTGATCGCGCCTGACGAGCCGCTACAGGTACGTTCACGTGCCACCAACCCGGTGATCCGGCACCTCTCTGACGCGATCCGGTTCTACATGGATTTTCACCGCACCCACGATCAGGGGTTCCTCGCACACATGCACGACCCGTTCGCGGCTGCTGTCGCGCTCGGCCGCGTACCGATTACCCTGCGCCCAGCAACCGTCGACGTGGAGCTCACAGGAACCCTGACGCGCGGGATGACTGTCGTCGATTGGGTGGGACATTGGAGCCGTCAGCCCAATGTCGACGTTGTCGTCGACACCGATCCGGCGGCGTTCTTCGAGGAGTTGATTGAACGGGTCGGCCACTTTGCCCGCAGGTTCACGCCATGAAGTGGCGCCGGGCCAGCTCCAAGGCCATCAGTTTCCGGCGTCCGCCCCGGCAAGCATTCTTTGAAGCTGCCGCCAGGGATGGACTAGAACTCGATTCTGCACAGCTCGCTGCTATTGATGCCCTGACCACAGATGTGTTGACGGCAGATGCGTTGACGGCAGAGGGCAGTCCAGCTGACTCCGTGGTCGCGACGGCGCGTGGAGTCTATTTGTGGGGTCAGGTTGGCCGAGGCAAGAGCTGGCTCATGGA
>JAAYXN010000115.1 GCA_012515885.1 Rhodococcus sp. (in: high G+C Gram-positive bacteria) | reverse complement strand
CGGGGATCGAGCCTTCGAGGCCGGACGTGATGTTATAGGTCATCACGTCGGTGAACGTCTCGCGATCGTCGGGCATCATCGCCTGGAGCTGGAAGTTCGCATCCGGGTCCGCGCGAGAGAGTAGCAACGCCTGTAGTTCGGCCGGAACCGGGAATACCTGTGAGGTCGGGCATCCGCCGACAGCCGGGCAGTTCAGCCCGTAGACGCCGCCCGCGAGGTAGGCCGCGTTGGTCTGTCCAGCCAGCGGGTTCGGAGATCCGTCAGGCAGGAGCGCAGGCTCAAGCGACGAGGGAATGCCCCGATCGGCGTCCCCGGTGTAGATCTGGTTGCCGTATGGAATCTGGACGTCCCATCCGGTCGTGATCGGGCCCGGCTCGTTGCGGGTATAGGTGCTGACGTGGCTGAACAGCGCCTGCCCAAACACGCCGACCCAGTCGTTGATCTCGTAATTGCCGCGGGCGAATGCGTTGTAGCGAGTGAGCGGCAGGATCAGGTAGAGATTCTCGTTGTTCTGGGCGAGAGTACCGACCGCAGTCTGCTCGAAGCCGTCTTGCCCGAGCCCTTGGACGCGATAGACGCCACCGCGCTGATAGAAGCCCGTACCGGTGAAGACTGAGCCGTCGGGATTGGTGTGAACGGCAAAGCCGCCAGGGCCGCCCGGAGGCGTGACGATCGGCGTCGTCAGATTGATCGTGACGCCCGGAGCGACTTCGAACGGCGAACAGGCGCCGTTGCTGATCGGATTGGCGACCGCAGGCTCGGTTCCGCATGTCCCGGTCGCGAAGTCGAATGGCGTGTCGGCCGGGTTGGCCTGATCGAAAATGCCAAAGAAGACGCCCGAATTGACCCTGTTGCTGTTCGACAACTGCACACCGGGACGACCGATGAAGAATGCGGTGCCGCCGGTGTTGGGATCGGCCCAGAAATCGCGATAATGGTCGCGGTCGCGCTGATAGCTGCCTTCGCGGGTGTTGACCGACAAGGCCAGACTGACGTTGCCGCGGCCGTCGTCAAAGTCTGAACCCATGATTCCCGAGAACTGGTACTCGAAGCCGTCGCCTTCTTCGGTGACGCTGATGCGGCCGTCGAGTTCGAGACCCTGGAAGTTCTTTTTCAGGATGAAGTTGGTGACGCCGGCGACGGCATCGGCACCGTAAGTCGCCGAAGCGCCGCCCGAGATGATCTCGACGCGCTCGATGGCGGCAGCGGGGATCGTGCTGATGTCGGTCACACCCGAAGCGTTCGACGGAGTCGAACGGCGGCCGTCGAGTAGGACGAGGTTGCGATTGGCACCGATGCCGCGCAGCGAAATCGTCGCCGCGCCCGGAGTGTTGGTCGCTGTCGGCTGAATGTCGCCGCCGGCCGTCGGCGTTTGAGCCGGCACGAATTGCGGCAGCTTATTCAGATTGCTTTCAAGCGCGGCCGTCGAAGAGTTCTCCAGAAGAGCTTCATCCACGGACACCGCGGGGCTGTTGGAGTTGAAGTCTGGGCGCGCGATGCGCGAGCCGGTCACGACAATGTTCGGGGTTTCGCCTTCGGCCGCCGCTTCTTGCGGTGAAGTCAGGACATCGCCGGGTTGATCGTCGGCGTCCTGCGCCATCGCCGGTGTGGCCAACGTGATCGTTCCAGCGCAACCCGCCAGCAACAGGGCCTTGAACACCCCTGTGTTATCCAAATTCCTCACTTCGTGCTCCCTTCACAAGAATTCGACCGGCAAGGCTGCCGGCATCGAGAACCGCTTACGATCGAGGGAATGCGCATTCGCGCGGACAGCCAAGCGCAATTGGCTGTCGTATCGCGCGAAGCTGCGCTAGATTCATTTGGAACATCCCTCCCTTGCAGCCCCGTCTTGGAATCGCGGGGTCCGCTCAGAACGAGACACGTATAGCCGCTTCTTGATAGTGTCTAGGGTAAGAGAGGGAGCGGGCTCTTCAAATATGTCAGGGGAGCGGGTGATCGCGCAGGAATGTTGCGTGATTTTGTCCGAAATTCGAGGGGCGCGAAGGTTCCATGGCCGGGCGGCGTTCGGCGGATTTCAGCCATTTCAGAACGGTGCCCGGCAAACCTTCTTGAAGCAGTGTTGCACAGTTGCATCGCTCTCCTGTTTCCAGTTCGCGAGAGCACGCCGTGTGGAAAAACTTGAGGGCGAGGGCCCTTCGCACGCGAAGGGCCCTCGGTATGGTGAGCGACCCGATTAGAACCGGATGTTGGCGCCCAGGTAAAAGCGGCGGCCATTGGTGTCGTAGACACCCGAGGCAAAGGAGCCGCCCCGGAGCTGGCCAAGAGCGGGGTCAGCCGCAGTGTTGACGCCGGTCAGCGGGGGAGCCTCGTTGAGGAGGTTCTCAACGCCGAAGCGCAATCCCACGTCTTCGGTGAGCTGGTAGCCGCCCTGCAGGTTGAACAGGTTGTAGGACGGCGCGCCCGTGGTCGGGGTCGGATTCCCGCTGCGGATCTCGGCGGTATCCTCGTAGCCCGGCCAGTGCTGCCACTGCAGGCCGATGTTGGCCTTGCCGATGGTGTAGCCGATGTTCGCCAGCAGGCGATACTCGTAGGCGCCACCGCCGCTGAGACCATTCTCGCCTGGACCGAAGCTGCCCACGTAATCGACCATCGGAAGCGTCGGCAGAGCCGCGCTCTTGAAGTCGATCAGGTAATTCGCCACCAGGTTGAGGTTGACCGTGCCCGGCCCGACATCGGTCGCCCAGTCGATCTGCGCGTCGATGCCCTGGACGTGGAACCGGCCGTTGTTCACGTAAGTGGTGAACACGTTGCCGAGGG
>JAAYXN010000114.1 GCA_012515885.1 Rhodococcus sp. (in: high G+C Gram-positive bacteria) | reverse complement strand
CAGTCCTTGATGAGGAACTTCAGGCGCGCCTTGGAACGCAGGCGGCGGTAACCGTAGTCACGGAAGACCGAGACCACGCCTTCCCACACGTCCGGAACCTCATCGAGGGGGATCCAGGCGCCGACGCGCTGCGCGAACATCGGGTTGGTGGACAGGCCACCGCCAACCCAGAGGTCCAGGCCGGGGCCGTGCTCGGGGTGGTTGACGCCGACGAAGGCGACGTCGTTGATTTCGTGGACGACGTCCTGCTGGCCCGAGATTGCCGTCTTGAACTTGCGGGGAAGGTTGGAGTACTCCTTCTTCCCGATGTAGCGGCGCACGATCTCGTCGATCGCGGGGGTGGGGTCGATAATTTCGTCGAGCGACTCACCAGCGAGGGGGGAACCGAGGACGACGCGGGGGCAGTCGCCGCACGCTTCGGTGGTGTGCAGGCCGACACCTTCGAGGCGACGCCAAATCTCGGGGACGTTCTCGATCTCAATCCAGTGGTACTGGACGTTTTCGCGGTCCGAGAGGTCAGCGGTGTCGCGGCCAAATTCGGTGGAGATTCCGGCGACGGTGCGCAGCTGCTCCAGGTTGAGGGCGCCGCCGTCGCAACGGACACGCATCATGAAGTACTTGGCTTCAAGCATGTCGATGTTGTCGTCGCTGGTGAACGTGCCGTCGTAGCCCTGCTCACGCTGGGTGTAGAGGCCCCACCAGCGCATACGGCCACGCAGGTCGGCTTTGTCGATGCTGTCGAAGCCCTGATGCGAGTAAATGTTCTCGATGCGGGCGCGCACGTTGAGCGGGTTGTCGTCTTTCTTTGCCTGCTCGTTGGCGTTGAGGGGCTCGCGGTAGCCGAGTGCCCATTGGCCTTCGGCGCGGCGCTTCGCTGGCCGGGCGGGACGCTCACCACGTGCGGGACGCTCGGCGCGAGCTGGTCGTTCCGTGCGAGCAGGGCGTTCGCCACGTGCGGGGCGCTCGGCTGGTGCCGTGCCGCTGCCGTCGGCAGTGGTGGCATCAGTGGTCGACGTCATCAAGTCACTCCTGAAGTGAGGTTGTCCGAATCCTCGTCGGCCATGACGGGCTCCGGTGGCGATCCGCAGGCGGGCAGCATCTATCGGTGGGCTTTCCGGGATGCGGGGATCGCGAAAGGGCTGGGGCGGGGACCGGGCTACGCAGCGGGCTGGGCGGCGCAGCGCAGACAGGTACAGCGCATACAGGTGCTGCTGCACACGCGCTTGAGGTCGACGTGGCGGCGTGCCACGAGCTGTACCCCGAAACCAGTCATGCGCCCATTGTGCCACGACAAACCCGCAGGACCGAGCCGCGGGGACTATTTCCACCAAAATCGGGGGAAATATCACAGGTAGGGGTGGGTGGTGAGGTGGTTGGGGCGGGAGCGTCGAACCAACAACCGTCCGATTAACAATTAGAATGCGTCGGTGGACGGCAGGGTGTGGGGTTGAAACCGAGACCGTCAGGGGGAAGCGAACCTCCTAGAGTCGGTGTAGCAGGTCGTCGGGCCACTTCTTCCCATCTGGGAGACTGGATAGGTGAGTCTTACCTCGGCGTCTTCGCTCCCAGCTCCTGCGACAGCTGGATTTGAGTTGCCTGCCGACGCACTCGCAGACGCACACCAGCGGCCATTCGGCCTCTACATTCACGTGCCGTTTTGTGCCACACGCTGCGGATACTGCGACTTCAACACCTACACCGCCGGAGAACTCGGCACCTCCGCATCGCCGCAATCGTGGCTCGATGCACTGCGCAAAGAACTCGCACACGCAGGCGAAATGATGGCCACCGCACCCGGCGGGCAACCCAAGGTCGAGACAATCTTCGTCGGTGGCGGCACACCATCCCTACTCGGTGGACAGGGCCTCGCTGACGTCATGGGCGCCGTCCGCAACTCCTTCACCCTCGCCGACGGCGCTGAAGTGACCACCGAATCCAACCCAGAATCGACATCACCGCAGTTCTTCGCCGAACTCCTGGGCGCCGGATATACGCGCGTCTCCCTCGGAATGCAGTCCGCTGCCCAACACGTACTCAAAGTTCTCGAACGCACCCACACCCCGGGCCGCGCCGTCGCCGCCGCACAGGAAGCGCGGGCCGCAGGCTTTAACCACGTCAACCTCGACCTGATCTACGGCACGCCAGGGGAGCGGGACGAAGACCTCGACGCCTCACTGGACGCGGTACTTGCGGCAGGGGTCGACCACGTCTCCGCGTACGCACTGATCGTCGAAGACGGCACCGCGATGGCCCGCAAAGTGCGCCGCGGCGAACTGCCCGCACCCGACGACGACGTCCTCGCCTCCCGCTACGAACGTATCGACGAACGTCTCGGCGCAGCGGGCCTGCACTGGTACGAGGTGTCGAACTGGGCGGCCGGTGACGACGCCCGCTGCCGACACAACCTCGGCTACTGGGACGGCGGCAACTGGTGGGGCGCAGGCCCCGGCGCGCACAGTCATGTGGGCGGGGTGCGCTGGTGGAACGTCAAACATCCAGCGCGCTACGCAGATCAACTTGCCGAAGGCGAGCTGCCGGTCGGTGGCAGTGAAACCCTCGCCGCAGACGAAGCGCACCTCGAACGCATCATGCTGACCGCCCGGCTACGCAGCGGGCTCAAAGTCGCTGACCTCTCAGCAGCCGAACAACGAGTGGCGCAGCAATTTGTGGCTGACAGTCTGCTCAGCGATCGCGGCGACCGCCTCGTGCTCACTGACCGCGGACGACTCCTCGCTGACGCCGTCGTCCGCGATATCGTCACCGCCAGCTAGGACGACGCGTCTGTCGGGTCATACAAAATGCCCGCCATCTCATCGAGATCGAACACCCGCGCATGCAAAATCACCCGGTTCCGCAGTGCTGAACGCACCGCGCGATGCAGGCCATCCTCCAGGTAAAGCACGCCCTTCCACTGCACCGCGTGCGGAAACAGATCGCCATAGAACGTCGAATCCTCCGACAACAGACGATCGAGCTCAAGAACCTTCGTGGTCGTGACAATCTCATCGAGCCGCACCTGCCGCGGCGGAATCTTCGCCCAATCACGCAGCGAAAGTCCGTGATCCGGGTAGGGCTTGCCGTCCATGACGCCTTTGAAAATCATGAGTCGACGACCATCACTGAAATCTGCGCTCCTCAATCAGGAAAAGAAAGCAACCAACCCAGCCACAGTAAGGTCTAACCGCACCATCGTGCACGGCCTCGCTACACTGGATCGCGCTGTTCCAGGCAGGTAGGGGCACAAAATTCGTTCGTAGGGTCGAAGGTGGTGACAGGGTGTCGAGCACAGAAGACAGGCGATTCGAAGTTCTGCGCGCCATTGTCGCGGACTATGTGGCAACGAAAGAGCCGGTGGGGTCTAAGGCTCTCGTTGAACGCCACAACCTGGGCGTCTCCAGCGCCACGGTGCGCAACGACATGGCTGCCCTCGAAAGTGAGGGCTACATCGCCGCACCTCACACCAGCTCAGGGCGCATCCCCACCGACAAGGGGTACCGGCAATTCGTGGACCGCATCGCCGACGTCAAACCGCTCTCAAGTGCGGAGCGCCGCGCCATCCTCGGTTTCCTCGAATCCGGCGTCGACCTCGATGACGTCCTGCGTCGCGGTGTGCGCCTCCTCGCGCAACTGACCCGCCAGGTCGCCGTCGTCCAATATCCGACGCTCTCGGCGTCTTCTGTGCGTCACCTCGAAGTGGTGGCACTGACGCCCGCGCGCCTACTGCTAGTCCTCATCACGGACACCGGACGCGTCGATCAACGCATCGTTGAACTCGGCGACATCATCGACGACGACAACCTCTCGCGCCTCAAAACCCTGCTCGGCACCGCCCTGGAAGGTAAGCGTCTTGCTGCCGCCTCCATCGCTGTCTCCGAACTTGCGGAAGAAGCGCCCGAGGACCTACGCGACGCCGTAGTGAGATCGGCAACAGTGCTGGTAGAGACCCTCGTCGAACATCCGGAAGAGCGACTCGTTCTCGGCGGCACCGCAAACCTCACCCGCAACGCTGCCGACTTTGCCGGGGTCAGCGGCCTACCCGGATCACTGCGCTCGGTGCTTGAAGCACTCGAAGAGCAGGTAGTGGTCCTTAAACTCCTTGCCGCTGCCCAGGACGCTGGCACAGTCACCGTGCACATCGGTGAAGAGAACGAGGCAGAGCAGATGCGCACCGCATCGGTAGTCTCGACTGGGTACGGTGCGGCCGGGACAGTTCTTGGCGGTATGGGCGTGCTGGGACCAACCCGCATGGACTACCCGGGAACAATCGCGTCCGTCGCCACCGTTGCCAGATACATCGGCCAGGTGCTTGCCGAACGCTAGCGCCGCATAGGCAACTATTCACAGGTAATACGAACAACTACGCAGTACAGAGAAGGACGAGTAGAACACCGTGGCACGGGATTACTACGCAACGCTCGGAGTCGATTCGAAGGCGACCGATCAGGAGATCAAGCGCGCCTATCGCAAGCTCGCGCGGGAATTGCATCCCGATGTGAACCCCGACGAAGCAGCTCAGGCTCGTTTTAAGGAAGTATCCACCGCGTACGAGGTGCTTTCAGACCCGGAGAAGCGACGCATCGTCGACCTGGGCGGCGACCCCCTCGGAGCCAGCGGCGGCGGTGCCGGCGCCGGATTCGGCGGTTTCGGTGGCGGCCTCGGTGACGTGTTCGAAGCGTTCTTCGGTGGCGGCGGCGCAGCTGGCCGCGGACCACGCGGACGCGTCCAGCAGGGCGCGGATTCGCTGCTGCGGACCAAACTGACACTCGACGAGTGCGCCACTGGCGTCACCAAGCAAATCACTGTCGACACCGCGATTCTGTGCGACCTGTGCACCGGTTCAGGCACCCACGGCGACTCCAAGCCGTCCCGCTGTGAGACGTGTGGCGGCGCGGGCGAGGTGCAGACCGTGCAGCGTTCCTTCCTCGGCCAGGTCATGACCTCCCGGGCCTGCCCCACCTGCCGCGGCGCTGGCGAAGTCATCGCCGACCCGTGTGGCAAGTGCGCTGGTGACGGCCGCGTGCGTTCCCGCCGCGACATCACCGTCAAGGTTCCCGCCGGTGTCGCTGGTGGTATGCGCATCCGGTTGGCGTCGCAAGGCGAGGTCGGCCCCGGCGGCGGCCCCGCCGGCGACCTCTACGTCGAGGTCATCGAGCAGCAGCACGAAGTGTTTGTCCGCGACGGCGAAGACCTGCACTGCACCGTGCGCGTCCCCATGGTCGATGCCGCACTGGGCACCACCGTCACCGTCGACACCATCCTCGACGGTTCGCAGACCATCACCGTCGACGCCGGAACACAGCCCGGTGCGCAGGCTGTCCTGCGTGGGCACGGTATGCCGAAGTTGCGGTCCGGTGTGCGCGGCGACCTGTACGCGCACCTTGAAGTCGTCGTCCCCTCACGTCTGGACGGCAAAGAGACCAAGCTGCTCGAAGACTTCCGTTCCGCACGTGAACGCGATGTCGCTGAGGTCGTCAGCAGCGGTTCCAAGAACACGGGCGGGTTGTTCTCGCGCCTGCGCGAAGCGTTCACCGGCCGGTAGACGGTGGCCGCAACGGTCTTTTTCCTGACGCCACTGCCGGACGTCGGCGGCATCGCCATCCTCGACGGCCCCGAAGGACGTCACGCCGCCACCGTCCGCCGGATCGGTGTGGGGGAGCGACTCGTTCTCGCTGACGGACACGGTGAACTCGCCGACGGTGAGGTCGTCGCCGCAGCGAAGGATCGCCTCGACATCCAGGTCACCGCACGCCGGACTATCGCTGCCGCGTCGCCGTGGGTGACGGTGATCCAGGCACTCCCGAAAGCTGAACGTTCGGAATTGGCCGTCGAATTGGCGACGGAAGCCGGAGCGGATGCGTTCGTGCCGTGGCAGGCGTCGCGCTGCGTCGCACGGTGGGACGGGCCGAAAGCTGTTAAGGGCGTAGCGAAGTGGCGCAACGCCGCCATCGCGGCTGCCAAACAGGCACGTCGCGCATGGATTCCCGAAGTCGCGGACGTGCATCGGATGGCGGATGTTGCTGGGCTGGTGCGCGGGCAGGTGGCTGCGGGCGGGCTTGTCGCAATCCTCCATGGGAGTGCAACAACACAATTGACGGAATTGCCGCTGCGAGAAGCACCGTCGTTGACGTTGATCGTCGGCCCCGAGGGTGGCGTCAGCGACGACGAAGTTGCTGCACTCACTGAGGCTGGTGCTGTGGCAGTGCTGTTGGGTCCGCAAGTACTGCGCACGTCCACCGCTGCTGCCGTCGCCCTAGGTGCCGTCGGTGCCCTGACTGATCGTTGGTCTGCCGCACCCCCGGAGTGAGCGTCTTCTCGCGAATGTTTCATGTTGTGTTCCCACCTAATTTGGCAGGAACACAACATGAAACATTCGCGGCAACCAGCCCCGTTTCACACCAAGCGGCTGGACGACACCCACGAACTAGCGAGCGAAAGGTAGACGTGAACCGCATCAAAATCCGCTACGGCGAACACACTCAACAGTTCGGGCACTTCTATCCACCAGCAGACGCCGCTGGTCCCGTGCCGGTTGTGGTGGTGATTCACGGCGGATTCTGGAAAAGCGACTACAGCCTGGCCGTCGAATCAGCATTCTGCCGCGACCTCGTCGAGCATGGGGTTGCCGTCTGGAACATCGAATATCGCAGGCTCGGGGCTGGCGGCCACTGGCCGGAAATGTCCGCCGACGTCGTCGCCGCCTTCAACGCCCTCACCGGCCCTGTCGCGGACGCCGCCCCCATCGAACTCGACCTCACTCAGGTACGCGTCATCGGGCACTCCGCAGGTGGACAACTCGCTGTGTGGCTCGCCGGTCAACGCGGCCTCAACATGCCCATCGGGTGGGTGGTGTCGCAAGCCGGAGCCCTCGACCTCGTCACCGCATCAGAACGGGGCCGCAGAATCAGCTACATCGAAGACCTCTTTGGCGTCAGCTACGACGACGACCCGCAGGTGTATCGCAGCGCCAGCCCGATGCACCGCGTCCCCATCGGCGTGCCCGTCCTGTGCCTGCACGGCGACGACGACGCGCAAGTTCCGGTCTCGGTGAGCCGCCGCTACGCAGACGCAGCAGAGGCGTCAGGCGACGAAGTCGTACTCAATGTACTCGCCGACACCGACCATTTCGCGTTTCTAGCGCCAGGCTCCGCAGCTTGGGAGCGCTCACGTGCCGCAGTCCTTGCGACCAGCTTCGCTGAGGCCGCGCACACCCGCTAATTCAGTGGGCGATGTGCGATATCACAGCTAGACTCGGTGGCATAACCCCCCGTCAACACAGGAAGCAGGCCATAGCCAACACGTGAGGGAACACAGCGACATGAGGGATCAGGTACAGGACACGTCCACTGCTCCCGCACAGCGAACAGTCCGTTCCAGCATGGAACTTGCCCCGGAATCCGTGCCCGCGCTACTTGGTTCTTCGGACGAGAACCTTCGGGTCTTGGAGAGCATCCTCGACGGCGATATTCATGTACGGGGAAACTCGTTTACCTTCACTGGCGCACCGGCCGATGTCGCGCTTGCTGAACGAGTTGTCAGCGAACTAGCTGGCATCGTCGGCGGTGGCCGCCCTTTGAGCACCGATGCGGTACGCCGCACCGTCAGCATGCTCACGCAGGGCGTCAACGAGTCACCAGCTGCCGTGTTGAGCCTGGATATCTTGTCCAGACGCGGTAAGACGATTAGGCCCAAGACGCTCAATCAGAAACGCTACGTCGACGCGATCGACGCCAACACCATCATTTTCGGTGTCGGCCCTGCCGGTACCGGCAAGACGTATTTGGCGATGGCCAAGGCTGTTCAAGCGTTGCAGTCCAAGCAGGTATCCCGCATCATCCTCACTCGCCCTGCAGTCGAGGCGGGGGAGCGGTTGGGCTTTCTGCCAGGTACTTTGCACGAAAAGATCGATCCGTACCTGCGTCCCCTGCATGACGCGTTGCACGACATGATGGATGCCGATTCGATCCCCAAACTCATGCAGGCCGGGGTCATTGAGGTCGCGCCGCTCGCCTACATGCGTGGCCGCACGCTCAACGACGCCTTCATCATTCTCGACGAGGCACAGAACACCACCGCCGAGCAGATGAAGATGTTCCTCACCAGGCTCGGCTTTGGTTCCAAGGTGGTCGTCACTGGCGACATCACCCAGGTGGATCTGCCAGGCGGGGCGCGCTCAGGTCTGCGGGCAGCCACCGAAATTCTCGGCGACATCGATGGCATTCATTTCGCCCACCTCGACAGCAGTGACGTCGTCCGGCACCGCCTGGTCTCCGACATCGTTGACGCCTACGAGCGCCATGAAACAGCGCGCCATGAAACAGCGCGCCATGAAACAGCGCGTCAGGACACGCAAACAGTGGGCGGAAACCGGGCCGAGCGCCGCGCCGCCGGGTCACGATCACCGCGTCGGTAAGGTGGAGTGCTTAAGAAACTTAAAGGAAGCGCACACATGAGCATCGAGGTCTCGAACGAATCGGGTATGGACGTCTCCGAAGAGGAGCTTGTCAGCGTCGCCCGCTTCGTCATTGCCCGCATGGACGTTCATCCCGCGGCGGAATTGTCGATGGTGCTCGTGGACTCAGCCACCATGGCTGATCTGCACATGCGCTGGATGGACCTACCCGGCCCGACCGACGTGATGTCGTTCCCGATGGACGAGTTGGAGCCGGGTGGACGCCCCGATGGTCCCGAGCCGGGACCGTCGATGCTCGGTGACATTGTGCTGTGTCCGTCGTTTGCTGCCGATCAGGCCGCGAAGGCCGGGCACCCCCTCGCCCACGAGTTGGCGCTGCTGACTGTGCACGGCGTGCTGCATCTTCTCGGCTACGACCACGCGGAGCCGGAAGAAGAAAAAGAAATGTTCGGCAAAAAACCGGCTCCTCGACGAGTGGTACGAGGATTTGCGTCGTGCCCAGCGTGACGCTGAACTGGCAGCCCGAGACCAGAAGCTACTCGGCAAAGCCGGGTTCTTCGACGCCCCCGAGCAGTAGGCGCGGGCTGTGGATAGTGCGCCCGCGCTGATCGCTTTAGCGATCGTGCTCATCCCACTCGGTGGTGTATTCGCGGCTATTGATGCCGCACTCAACACGGTCTCTCCCGCCCGTGTCGAGGAAATGGAAAAAGAAGGCCGGGCCGGGTCGCAGCGGCTACTGCGGATCCTGGGCGACCGGGCCCGCTACGTCAATCTCACTGTCCTACTGCGGATTCTGTGCGAGATCACCGCCACTGTTGTACTGGTGGGGGCGCTCATGGATCTGCTGTCACCAGTGTGGGCGCTGGTATGTACGGCAGTGATCATGGTGCTCGTTGACTACCTTTTCATCGGTGTCGGCCCGCGCACTCTCGGCCGCCAACACGCGTATTCGATCGCGCTCGCGGCGTCAGCGCCCCTGCATGTCCTCGGAATCTTGTTTGGCCCAATCAGCAAGCTGCTGATCATGATTGGCAACGCACTCACGCCCGGACGTGGCTTCCGTGGTGGCCCGTTCGCGTCAGAAATTGAGCTGCGCGAACTGGTCGATATGGCGCAGGAACGCGGAGTCGTCGCCGACGACGAACGCCGCATGATCCAGTCCGTGTTTGAGCTTGGCGACACCACCGCACGCGAAGTGATGGTGCCGCGCACCGAAATGGTGTGGATCGAATCCGACAAGACAGCCGGGCAGGCGACGTCCCTCGCAGTGCGCAGCGGACATTCACGTATCCCGGTGGTCGGCGAAGATGTCGATGACATTCTGGGCGTCGTCTACCTCAAAGACCTCGTGCAGCAAACGTATTATTCGCGCGACGGCGGACGCAGCGTGCTGGTGCGCGACGTCATGCGGCCCGCGGTGTTTATCCCCGATTCCAAACAGCTCGACGCGTTGCTTTCGGACATGCAGCGCGACCGCAACCACATGGCCGTCCTCGTTGATGAATATGGCGGTGTCGCCGGACTCGTCACGATGGAAGACCTCATCGAGGAAATCGTCGGTGAAATCGCCGACGAGTACGACACCGATGAGACACCGCCCATCGAAGACCTCGGTGACGGCACCTACCGGGTCTCAGCGCGATTGACGCTCGAAGACCTTGGTGAACTCTTCGATATTGATCTTGACAATGACGAGGTCGACACCGTCGGCGGTTTGCTCGGATACGAATTGGGCCGTGTCCCGCTACCAGGATCTGAGGTAGTCGCGCACGGGCTGCGGCTACGCGGTGAGGCGGCACCAAAACCGCGTGGACGGGTCCGCATCAGCACCGTCTTTGTTGAACGTGTTCCGGCGGAAGAACCGCTTGAGGACGAAGCGAAAGAACGAACGTAGGAGTGAGATTGAGCAGCGACGAGTTCCGTTCCGGCTTCGTCTGTTTTGTTGGCAGGCCCAACACCGGCAAGTCGACCCTGACGAACGCGCTGGTGGGAAGCAAAATTGCGATCACCTCTTCGCGTCCGCAGACGACGCGGCACACGATCCGTGGCATTGTGCATCGGCCGCACGCGCAGCTGATCCTGGTCGACACCCCCGGTCTGCACCGCCCCCGCACCCTGCTGGGGCAGCGGCTCAACGACCTCGTCAAAGACACCTATTCCGAGGTCGACCTGATCGGTATCTGCATTCCCGCGGACGAAAAGATCGGTCCCGGTGACCGCTGGATTGTGCAGCAGATCAAAACGATCGCACCGAAGACGACGCTGGTCGGCATTGTCACGAAGATCGACAAGGTCAGCAAAGACCAGGTGGCCGCGCAGCTCCTTGCAGTATCCGAGTTCCTCGGCCCCGACGCTGATGTCGTGCCCGTCTCGGCGACCAAGGGCGAACAGGTCGAAATCCTCGTTGACGTCTTGGCGTCAAAAATGGAGCCCGGTCCTGCGTTCTATCCCGATGGGGAACTGACTGATGAGCCGGAAGAGACGCTGATGGCGGAGCTTATCCGTGAGGCCGCGCTGGAAGGCCTCGGTGAGGAACTGCCGCACTCGCTTGCAGTCGTGATTGAAGAAATCATTGAGCGTGAAGGTCGCACCGAAAAGCAGGGTCCGCTACTTGACGTCCACGCGATCCTCTACGTCGAACGCCCCAGCCAGAAGGGCATCGTGATCGGCAAGGGCGGCGCGCGTCTGCGTGAGGTGGGTACCCGTGCCCGCGGCCAGATCGAGAAGATCCTCGGCACCAAAATCTTCCTCGACATGCACGTTAAGGTCGCCAAAGAGTGGCAGCGCGATCCAAAGCAGCTGGGCCGCTTAGGGTTCTAAAGTTCGCTGGCTGAAAATCGGTTGCTCGGCGTTAGTCCTCGGGCAAAGATTGTCGGTGTGAACAACAATTACGACGCGATTCGTCGTCACCCCGAGCGCTCACGCGAAGATATTGCTGATCTGTATGCGGTGCTCGACGGCGCGGTCGTGGGAACACTGGCGACAGTCACGCCAGACGGGGCGCCGTGGGTGGTCCCGATGCTGTATGCACGGGTTGACGACGTCATCATCTTGCACGGCTCCACCGGCGCAGGGGCGCTGCGCGAGGTGCGAAATGGCGCACCCGCAGCACTGTCAGTGATCATGCTTGACGGCATTGTCGTCGCCGATAACCTGTTCAACCATTCCGCGAACTATCGTTCCGCGGTGGTGCACGGCACCGTTCACGACGTCACGGACGACGTCTACGCACTGGAAGCGTTTTCGGACGTGCTGGTGCCGGGGCGCAGCGGCGAAGTGCGGGACATGACCCGTAAGGAACGCGCCGCGACCGCGACCTGCGCGCTCACCGTGGACCGCTGGACAGTGAAGGTGCGGGACGCGCCGCCGTCGAGGCCAGATACTCCGGAAGGGTGGGCAGGTGTGGTTCCGTTGCGCACCGTCACGGACGCCCCGATCCCGGCGGACTGGATAGAGGGCGATACCCCGGTGCCCGATTCGGTCCAGAAGCTCGTTGCAGAAGGGGCCAGCTACCTCCACGCCCCGCAGAGCGCATGGCGT
>JAAYXN010000113.1 GCA_012515885.1 Rhodococcus sp. (in: high G+C Gram-positive bacteria) | reverse complement strand
GCGTCAACTCGCAGTCCGGCAAGGGCGGCGTCGCGTACATCATGCGTACCGATCACGGCCTGGTGCTGCCGCGTCGTCTGCAGATTGAGTTTTCGCAGGCCGTCCAGAAGGTCACGGACGGTGAGGGCGGCGAGGTGTCTCCGAAGGAGATGTGGGACATCTTCGCAGAGGAATACCTGACCCGGATCACGCCGCTGGAGCGGATGAAGCAGAAGGTCACCGCGTCTGAGGAAGACGGTGGCACCGACACCATTTCGGCGACCGTCAAGGTCAACGGCAAAGAACAGGAAATCAACGGCAGCGGCAACGGTCCGCTCGCAGCGTTCGTTGATGCCCTGGCCACCGTCGGCTACAACGTCAGCGTCCTCGACTACTCCGAGCACGCCATGTCCGCAGGTGACGACGCTCAAGCCGCCGCCTATGTGGAGTGCTCAGTGACCGGTCCCTCCGGTGAACCGAAGGTCGTATGGGGTGTCGGCATTGCCCCCTCGATCACCACGGCATCGCTGCGCGCCGTCGTCTCCGCCGTCAACCGGGGCGTCGCGTAGTTGATCCTGCTGGGCTGATCCGGCTGGTTTTTGGTCCTAGGGCTCCCAGCCGCGCACGTGTTTTCCCTGCCGCACCGGAAGTTTTCGCAGCGGTAAGGAAAACCTGTGCGCGGCTGGGTCGCTGATCGTCATTTCGCCCCATCACCTCAAACAGGCATCGCGACCACCCACAATGTGGGACTCTCTCGTTCAGATCGGAATTCTTCTGCTGAACGGAGTTGTGTGCCATGAGTTTCGTCAATTCGTTCTGGGATTTCCTGTGGACGGTGCTCGTCATCTTCGCGTTTATCGCGTACCTCATTCTGCTGTTCGCCATCATCACCGACCTCTTCCGCGATTCGAAGTCGTCAGGGTGGGCCAAGGCACTATGGGTGATCTTCCTGTTCATATTCCCGCTGATCACGGCGCTGGTGTACCTGATCGCCAAGGGTGACGGGATGGCCGCTCGCTCGGCCGCGGCCGAGCGTCAAGCGCAAGACCAGCAGGATTCCTACATTCGGAACGTCGCAGGCACGTCGCCGTCGGCCGAAATCGCGCACGCGAAGGACCTGCTTGATTCTGGCGCCATCAGCCAGTCGGAATACGAGTCCCTCAAGGCACATGCGTTGAGCAAGACCAACTCTTGAGCTGACGTGGGGCGGGTGCAGCCCACTGCACGGACTGCACCCGCTTGTGCCACACTCAGCCAGTGGGAACTGGCAAATATGGAGTGCGAACCCGCCTGGCTCTGCGTGCGGCAGCAGCAGCGTCCTGGGCGTCACAAAAAGCCGGACGCGGCAAAGGCTCGATGATCGGTGGGCTCATCGCCCTCAAGATCGAGCCCAACCTCCTCGCGCGTATCGGTGCAGGTCGACGCACCGTCCTCATCACCGGCACCAACGGTAAGTCCACCACGACACGCATGACGGCTGCCGCGCTGTCGACGCTTGGTGAGGTGGCCACGCAGGCTGACGGCGCCAACATGGATGCCGGTATCGTTGCCGCCCTCTCGGCCCGTCTCGACGCGCCGATCGCCGCAATTGAGGTCGACGAACTGCATGTGCCGCATGTCGCGGACGCCGTCGACCCCGAGGCCCTGATCCTGCTCAACCTCAGCCGCGACCAGCTTGACCGGGTCGGCGAAATCAATGCGATTGAACGCAAACTGCGCGCCTCCGTAGCCGCTCACCCGAACGCGACGATCATCGCGAACTGCGACGACGTCCTCGTCTCCTCTGCCGCATACGACGCCAAGAACGTCGTGTGGGTTGCTGCTGGCGGCGGTTGGGCATCAGATGCGGCGAGCTGCCCGCGCACCGGTGAGCCGATCGTGTGGGAAGGCACCCACTGGTACAGCACCGGCTCTGATTTCGCTCGCCCCCAACCTGATTGGTGGCTCGACGACGAATACCTGTACGGCCCTGATGGGCTCAAGCTGCCGATGACGTTGTCGCTGCCCGGCCGCGCTAATCGCGGTAACGCGGCGCAAGCGGTGGCCGCGTCCGTCGCGATGGGCGCCAAACCGGAAGATGCCGTGGCTGCGGCGTCGACCGTGCAGGAGATCGCGGGCCGCTACAGCACCGTCGAGATCGGGCCGCATTCGGTGCACATGCTGCTCGCTAAAAACCCTGCTGGATGGCAGGAAGCCCTATCGATGATCGACCCGAGCGTCGACGGTCTTGTTATTGCCGTCAACGGTCAGGTGCCTGACGGTGAAGACCTGTCGTGGCTGTGGGATGTGCGGTTCGAGCACTTTGAGGGCGTCAAGGTTGTCGCTGCCGGTGAACGCGGCACTGACCTTGCGGTGCGGTTGACGTACGCGGGTGTGGACCACACGTTGGAAGCAGATCCACTGCGCGCCATCGCGTCCTGCCCGCCCGGCCGCGTCGAGGTGCTCGCTAACTACACGGCCTTCCGTGACCTCAACACCGCTCTGGAGAGGGAGACCCGCAGTGTCTGATTCCACGCCGTCTGATTCAACTGTTCGTATCGGCCTCGTCCTCCCCGACGTCATGGGCACCTATGGTGATGGCGGAAACGCTCTGGTGCTGCGGCAGCGTCTGCGGATGCGTGGCTATGACGCGGAGATCGTGGAGATTGGTCTCAATGATCCGGTGCCAAATTCGCTTGATCTCTACACCCTTGGTGGTGCTGAGGATTATGCGCAGCGGCTCGCGACCCGGCATTTGACGCGCTACCCGGGCTTGCAGGAGGCAGCGGAGCGCGGCGCACCGGTGCTCGCGATTTGTGCCGCGATCCAGGTGCTTGGGCATTGGTATGAGACGTCGGCGGGCGAGAAGGTCGATGGCATTTCGATGTTCGACGTGACGACCTCACCGCAAGAGACGCGCTCGATTGGCGAGCTTGTCACCACTCCCCTTCTCGATGGGTTGAAGGCGCCGCTGACAGGGTTTGAAAACCACCGGGGTGGAACGACTCTTGGTGCTGATGCGAAGCCGCTTGCCCGCGTGAAGAGTGGCACGGGCAATGGCGTCGGCGATGGTCTTGAAGGTGTGGTGCAGGGCAGTGTGATTGGCACGTACATGCACGGCCCTGTCCTGGCCCGCAATCCCGAGTTGGCCGATTACCTGCTTGCGAAGGCACTTGGGGTGGATGAACTTAGTCCCCTTGATTTGCCTGAGGTCGATCGCCTCCGCCGCGAACGCCTGCGTGCCTAGTAGGCAGAGCTGAGGCGGCGGTGAACGTCGCCACTGCCAGCACCGCACACACCACATAGGCAGAGGTGAAGCCGATCGCGCTCGCGGCACTCGCCGCGAGGATAGTCGCCACCACCGCACTGCACATCGTCGTGCCCACCGAACGCAGCAGCACATTCACGCCATTCGCCGCTGCCATCTGGGTTTGCGGCACCGCGCCCAACAGCAGAATCGGCAAAGTGCTGTAGACGAGAGCCGTACCAGTCGCAGCGACACTCAGCGACGCCAACACCATCCACAGCGGCTTACCCGGAACCGCATGCATCACATAGCCGACGATGAGGCAGCTCGCGCCAATCAGCACCGTCACTTTCGGGCCAACACGCTCCGAAATCGACACCCCCACCTGCGCGAAAATAATCATCGACAGGCTAAGCGGCAACTGGCAGAGCGCAGCCTGGAAAATCGACAACCCATAGCCGACGTTCTCCGTCGACGCCTGCAACTGCTGCGTCGTGATCAACGCATTGCCGTAAAACGCAAAACCCACAAACAGTGCGATCAAGTGCGGAATCAGTACAGACCGCTTAGCCGCCGTCCGCAAATCCACCAGCGCATCGCGGGTGCGCAACTGCTGCACACCCCACACCGCGAACAGCAGCGCTGACGTGCCGAGCATCAACAGCACCGCAGGCGAGGTCCACCCCCAGGTGGTGCCCTGAGTGACCGGCACCAACAAGCTGACCAGTGCGCCCGTCAGGCCGACGGCACCCACGCCGTCAAAACGCCCACCCGTACGAATCGGCGACTGCGGGATGAGCCGGATCGTGGCGATCATCAGCGCCAGACCCAGCGCAAACGTCACCCAAAAGACACTGTGCCAATCCGCGAACTCGGCGATAGCGGCGGCGAAAGGTAAGCCCAGCGCCGTCCCCAAACCGAGCGTCGAACTCATAGTTGCCACCGCGCGCTTAATCCGTGCGGGTGGCAACTCGTCACGCAATATCGAAATTCCGACAGGAATGACGGCCGCGCCCGCGCCCTGCAGCGCCCGCGCGCCGATGAGCAGCCCAATTTCGGAGGTGGTGGCGCAGATCAACGAACCCGTCGTCATCAACGTGAACGAGAGCAGCAGGATCTGCTTCTTGCCGTACATGTCGGCCAGACGGCCAAAGATTGGGGTGATGACGGCGCCGACCAGCAGCGTCGTCGTAATGAGCCAGGACGCGGTCGTGATCGATGAGCCGGTAAAGGCGGGCATCGACGGAAGTAGCGGGACCATGACGGACTGCATGATCGCCT
>JAAYXN010000112.1 GCA_012515885.1 Rhodococcus sp. (in: high G+C Gram-positive bacteria) | reverse complement strand
GGCCTCGACGTCGACGCGCTGCGTGTGGTTTCGGAGGGCGTCAACCGCTACCGCGAGCGCGACAACGGTGGCGTTCTGCTCATCACCCACTACACGCGCATCCTGCGCTACATCCACCCCGACTTCGTGCACGTGTTCGTGGGCGGCCGCATCGTCGAATCCGGTGGCCCGGAACTCGCAGACGAGTTGGAAGCCAACGGCTACGAGCGGTTCACCTCAGCAGCTGCTCAGTAGGACCGAACGCCGCGTCGTAACGGGCCCGCCCTATCACGACCCGGCCCGGCACCAGAACAGCACAAGTAGCAGGGAGAGTGTGAAAGATGACGACGGTTCGCAGCGAGTCGGTGCGTCCGTTTGATGTTGCCGCGGTGCGCGAGGATTTCCCGATCCTCTCGCGCACGGTGCGCGACGATAAGCCGCTTGTGTACCTCGATTCTGGTGCGACATCGCAGCGTCCACTGCAGGTTCTTGACGCAGAACGAGATTTCCTGCTGACCTCGAACGCTGCGGTGCATCGCGGCGCTCACCAGCTGGCTGAGGAAGCTACCGACGCCTACGAGGGGGCCCGCGAGAAGATCGCTCGCTTCGTCGGTGCCAGCAGCGACACGATCACGTTCACCAAGAACGCGACCGAAGCGCTCAACCTCGTGACCCATGTGCTCGGCGATGATCGCTTTGATCGCCACGTGGGCCCCGGTGACGAGATCGTCATCACTGAGCTTGAGCATCACGCCAATCTTGTTCCATGGCAAGAGCTTGCGCGCCGGACTGGTGCGACACTGCGCTGGTATTCGGTCACCGGTGATGGACGCATCGATCTCGATTCGCTGGAACTGACCGACGCCGTCAAGGTCGTGGCATTCACACACCAGTCAAACGTCACGGGGGCAGTGGCCCCGGTAGAAGAACTGGTACGCCGCGCACGCGCTGTGGGCGCGTTGGTTGTCCTCGACGCGTGCCAATCCGTTCCGCACATGCCGGTCAACTTCCCGGAGTTGGATGTCGACTACGCGGCTTTCTCCGGCCACAAAATGTTGGGCCCGTCAGGCGTGGGCGTGCTGTACGGCAAGCGGGAACTGCTTGAGGCGATGCCGCCGTTTATCACCGGTGGTTCCATGATTGAGACAGTGACGATGGAGTCCAGTACGTACGCTCCGCCGCCGCAGCGGTTCGAAGCTGGCGTGCCGATGACCTCTCAGGTTGTTGGCCTTGGTGCGGCAGTGGACTACCTGAACGCCATTGGTATGGATGTCGTTGCTGCGCACGAACACGAACTGACTGTGGCTGCCCTGGATCAGCTGGGTGCGATTCCGGGTGTCCGGATCATCGGACCTGAGACGGCGCAGGATCGCGGCGGCGCAGTGTCTTTCGTTGTCGATGGAATTCACGCCCACGATTTGGGGCAGATTCTTGACGATGAGGGCGTAGCGATCCGCGTCGGCCACCACTGCGCGTGGCCACTACATCGGCGTTTCGGTGTGGCAGCGACGGCGCGAGCATCGTTCGCCGTCTACAACACGCTCGAAGACGTGAGTGCGCTTGCCGCTGCGATTCGCCGCGCCCAGGCCTTCTTCGGTACGGAAGGCGCTGAATCCCTCTCTGATACTCAGTCCTTCCCTAATACGGAAGGAGCCTAGGCACATGCGGATGGAGCAGATGTATCAGGAAGTGATCCTCGATCACTACAAGCACCCGCATGCCCGCGGTTTGCGGGAGCCGTTTGGTGCCGAGGTGCATCACGTCAACCCGACCTGCGGCGATGAGGTGACGTTGCGGGTGCACCTGACTGACGGCGAGCACGGCCCGACGGTCGCTGACGTTTCCTATGACGGCCAGGGCTGTTCGATCAGTCAGGCGTCGACGTCAGTGCTCACCGATCAGATCATTGGTGTACCGGTAGAAGAGGCGTTGGCGACGGTCGCTGCGTTCACAGAGATGGTCAGTAGCCGCGGCACTGTCGATGGCGACGAGGAAATACTCGGTGACGGAATCGCGTTTGCTGGAGTAGCGAAGTACCCGGCGCGCGTGAAATGCGCGCTTCTCGGCTGGATGGCGTTCAAGGACGCTCTCGCCCAGATCATCGATAACCAGACTGTCGACAACACGGAAGTAATCGGAGACAAGGCATGAGTGACGCTGAGAACACCACGGCAGGCGAAGCCGCTGCACCAGCTGAGGCAGATGCTGCAGCGTCGACACCTGAGAGCAGCGAGGAGACCGGTGGCGGCGCGACCACGGGTACTGTCCCGGATCCCGGTCGACTGGACGAGCTTGAAGAGGCCATGCGCGACGTGGTTGACCCCGAGCTGGGCATCAACGTCGTCGATCTGGGTCTCGTATACGGGATCACCGAGGACGACGACGTCGTCACGATCGATATGACGCTGACCTCCGCTGCGTGCCCGCTGACCGACGTCATTGAGGATCAAGCCCGCGGCGCCCTGGTCCGCAGTGAACTGGCAGCTGATTTGCGCATCAACTGGGTGTGGCTGCCGCCGTGGGGTCCGGACAAGATCACCGAGGACGGCCGTGATCAGTTGCGCGCTTTAGGCTTCACCGTCTAATCCCACGATTTCCACGGTCTTAAATTTCCACCGTCAATCTCGTCTAGCCTCAGCCGGAAGTGAACTTTCTGGCAGGGGCTAGGCGCGTTTGCGGGCAGTCGGCTTCGTTGCTGCAGTTTTCTTGGCAGGTGTCTTTTTGGTGGCCGCTTTCTTAGCGGTGGCCTTTTTCGCCGGTGCCTTCTTAGTCGTCTTCTTGGCTGTGCGGGAAGCCTTCTTGGGGGAAGTACCCGAGTCGCGGTCGCCGACTCGCCCACCGGCGGCTTCGACGCTGCGCCGAAGCGCCGCAACGAGATCGACAACTTCGGCGTCTTGCCCGGAATCCTCGTCGGTTTCAGGCACTGTGACTTTCTTGCCGCCGCTCGCGATCATGTCGTCGAGAAGTGCACGAAGCTGCTCTTGGTAGTCGTCGGTAAATTCTTCGGGGCGAAAGTCCGCGGACATACTGTCCACGAGGGTGTCCGCCATCGCCAGTTCCTTCTTATGCGGTGTGGCTGCGCCGTCGAGGACAGGGAATTCGGCGGCGCGGACCTCATCGGGCCACAGCAGTGTCTGAAGAACGAGGACGCCGTCGCGGGAGCGCATCGCGGCGAGGCGCGTACGTTGACGCAGGGTGAAGTGCACGATGGCGGTG